>WFTU01000029.1 GCA_015485375.1 Paracoccaceae bacterium
ACCACGCACCCTACGTTGCGTTAATATTCCACCCCCCGCTGCGCCTTCACGCCGGACCTGAACGGATGCGCCAGCAGTTCCATTTCGGTGGCCAGATCGGCGATTTCCAGCAGGTCCGGTTTGGCGTTGCGGCCGGTCAGGACGACGTGGGTCATCGGAGGTTTTTCTTCCTTCAGAAACCGCACCACCTCGGCCACGTCGATATAGTCATAGCGCAGTGCGATGTTGATTTCGTCCAGCAGCACCATCGAGTTCCGCTCGTCGCGGATCAGCTCCTTGGCCTTTTCCCATGCGGCCTGCGCCATTTCTATGTCGCGGGATTTGTCCTGCGTTTCCCATGTGAACCCCTCGCCCATAGCGTAAAACGGGCAGAGGTCGGCGAAATTCTCGGTGATCAGTTTCTTCTCGCCCGAATCCATGCCGCCCTTGATGAACTGCACCACGGCGCAGGGCATGCCCCAGGCGATGTGGCGGAAAATCATGCCGAAAGCGGCCGAGGATTTGCCCTTGCCCTTGCCGGTGTGGACGATGACCAGACCGCGTTCCTCGGTCTTGGTGGCCATGATTTTGTCGCGGGCGGCCTTTTTCTTGGCCATTTTGGCGTTGTGGCGGTCGATATCGTCGGTCATGGGATGCTCCTTGTGCTGGCGGGCAGAATGGCGGCTTTTGCTGTGCCTGACAACACAAAACCGGCCCCGCGTATCTATCACGGAGAGTTGTGACGCCCCAGCAGGATCACCAGCGAGCCCGCCAGAACCAGAGCCGTTCCGGCAATGTCCCAAATGTCGGGCGTGCGGCCCTCTACCCGCCAAAGCCAGATCACGGATGCGGTTACATAAATGCCGCCATAGGCCGCATAGGCCCGTCCTGCGGCTTCGAGTTCTATCCGTGTCAGGATAAGGCCGAAAACAAAAAGAGAGATCGCCCCGGGAACCAGCCACAGCGGCGACTTTCCGAGCCGCAGAACCATCCAGAGCGCATAGCTGCCGCCGATTTCAAACACGGCAGCCAGCGCATAGAACAACAGCGAGGAAACAGCATTCATTTATCACCTCCAAGTATAGTCTCCAGCAGCCCCCGCGCCGTGTTGCTGCGCGGCACCCAGAGGCCTCGGTCGATCGCTTCCTGAAAGCGTTCGGCCATTTCGCGGAGCGCTGCGGGGTTGGCGGCCTCGATGAATTCGCGGGTCTCGTCATCCTCCAGAAACGCCGCGTGGACCAAATCGAAATGGTGGTTTTTTACCGCCTTGGTGGTGGCGGCAAAGGCGAACATATAGTCGAGCGTCGCGGCCATCTCGAAGGCCCCCTTGTAGCCGTGGCGCTTGACGCCCTCGATCCATTTCGGGTTGACGACACGGGAGCGCACGACGCGGGCGATTTCTTCCTCCAGCGTGCGGATCACGGGGCGCTCCGGGCGGGAATGGTCGTTGTGGTAGACCTTCGGCACCTCGCCCTGCAGGTGGGTGATGGCGGCGGCGACGCCCCCCTCGAACTGGTAATAGTCGTCGGAATCCAGCAGATCATGCTCGCGGTTGTCCTGATTGTGGATCACGGCCTCGGCCTGTCCCAGACGGGTTTCGAGTTGTGCGCGCGCGCCGGTCCCCTCCACCCCCGCACCATAGGCGTAGCCGCCCCAGGTCAGATACGCCTCGGCCAGATCGGCGGTGTCGTTCCACAGGCGTTCGTCGATCAGGGCCTGCAATCCGGCCCCGTATGCCCCCGGTTTGGCACCGAAAATGCGATAGCCTGCGGCCTCGCCCAGCTTTGGCGCCTCATTGCGGTAACGGGCGGCGGCGGGGTTCATCTCAACCGGTTCATCCAGCTGCATCACGGCGCGGATGGCGGAATCCAGCAGGTCGATCTGCGCCGGAAAGGCATCGCGGAAAAACCCCGAGATCCGCAGGGTCACATCGACGCGCGGGCGGTCCAGCACGGAAAGCGGCAGGATCTCGAAACCGGTGACGCGGCGGCTGGCGCTGTCCCATTGCGGCTTGACTCCCATCAGGGCCAGCGCCTGCGCGATGTCGTCGCCGCCGGTGCGCATGTTCGATGTGCCCCAAGCGGACAGGACCATGGTGCGGGGCCAGTCGCCTTCTTCCTGCAAATGGCGTTCGATCAGCAGATAGGCAGATTTCCAGCCGAGCTGCCATGCCGCCGGTGTCGGCAGGGTGCGGCTGTCGATGGAATAGAAATTGCGCCCCGTCGGCAGGGTATCGAGCCGCCCGCGCGTCGGCGCACCGGACGGCCCCGGGGGGATGAACCGCCCGTCGAGGCCGCGCAGCAGCGCCTGCATTTCCGCCTGCCCGCAGGCGCGCACGGCGGGCAGGACGCGGGCGTGGATTTCCTCCACCACCCTGCGGGTGCGTTTCCATGCGGGATGCGGTTCCAGCCCCTCGACCAGTCGGCCGGCCAGCCATTCCAGCCGCTCGATGGTGTCGCCGAGGGTGCGCCACGCCTCAATGCTGGCGGCTTGCAACGCCTTGGGGCGCGGGCCGCTGTAAGGGTCGCCCATGCGGCAGTCGAGCGGGTCGAAATCCATGTCCATGTCGGCGGTCAGAGCGCGGATCAGCGAGGCATCGCCCCCCTCGCCCTTGCCACGCGGCACCCGCACCAGCGCGGCAACCAGATCGCGTTCCAGCGTGCCTTCCGGCGAGGTGCCGAAGATATGCAGCCCGTCCCTGATCTGGCTTTCTTTCAGTTCGCAGAGGTAATTGTCGAGGCTGGAAAGCTGGCTCTGTTCGTCGGCATCCCAGTCAATGCCCGCATCTTCGTCAATGCGCGTGGCCTGCGTCAGGG
>WFTU01000030.1 GCA_015485375.1 Paracoccaceae bacterium
CATCGGCCACCGCACGGAACTTGGCGAAATCGATCTGGCGCGGAATGGCGGAGCCACCGGCGATGATCAGGGCCGGCTTATGCTCCAGCGCAAGGGCGCGCATTTCGTCATAATCCAGCAGGTTGTCTTCTTTGCGCACCCCGTATTGCACCGCGTTGAACCACTTGCCCGACTGGTTGGGCGCCGCCCCGTGGGTCAGGTGCCCGCCCGAGGCAAGGTTCATGCCCAGAATGGTGTCGCCCGGTTTGATCAGCGCGGTGAATACGCCCTGATTGGCCTGCGAGCCGGAGTGCGGCTGGACGTTGACGAATTCGCAGCCGAACAACTGTTTGGCGCGATTAATGGCCAGCGTTTCCGCGACATCGACGAATTCGCAGCCGCCATAGTAGCGACGGCCCGGATAACCCTCGGCGTATTTGTTGGTCATCACCGAACCCTGCGCCTCCATGACGGCGGCAGAGACGATGTTTTCCGAGGCGATCAGCTCGATCTCGTCGCGCTGGCGGCCAAGCTCGCCGGTGATGGAGGCGTAAAGCTCGGGGTCACGGCTGGCGAGGGTTTCGGTGAAAAAACCGGTGTCGCGGGTCTGGGTCATTTTGGTCTCCTCGGAGTATGAACTTTAGGCCCTTTTAGGGGGCGTGTTTCCTATTGGAAACAAAAAACCGACATGCGGGCCGGTTGTTACGACGGAAATTGTTGGGGACAGGTGATAAGGGGTGTTTTTGCGTCTTGAAAGGCCGGAATCGTCGCATGCGGGGGGATTTGCCGCAAAACCCGCGCCTATCGGAACCCGAGTTTCCTGTCGGAAAGCATGGCCGCAAATCCGCTCTTGAGTCCGCGGGCGGAAAAAGGGAAACTCCGCCAATGGATTATGGGAAGATCAGTTTCGTTGCCGCCCCGGGCGAGGAGGCGCAAAGCGCCGCCGAAGCGCTGCGTGCGCGCTATGGCCATGTGCCGATGGAAGAGGCCGACGTGATCGTCGCGCTTGGCGGGGACGGTTTCATGCTGCAAACCCTGCATGGCACGCAGGAGCTGCCCGCGCCGGTTTACGGCATGAATCAGGGGACCGTGGGATTCCTGATGAACGAATATCACGAAGACGGGTTGCGCGAGCGGCTGGCCGCGGCGGAGGCGGCGGTGATCCATCCGCTGCACATGAAAGCCACCTGCGTGAACGGCAAGGTGACCGAGGCGCTGGCGATCAACGAGGTGTCCCTGCTGCGCTCCGGCCCGCAGGCGGCGAAGCTGCGGATTTCGGTGGACGGGCGCGTGCGTATGGACGAGCTGGTCTGTGACGGGGCGCTGGTGTCCACGCCGGCGGGTTCCACGGCCTATAACTATTCCGCACACGGGCCGATTTTGCCGATCGGGGCGGATATTCTGGCGCTGACCGCGATGGCGGCGTTCCGGCCGCGGCGCTGGCGCGGGGCCTTGTTGCCGATGGATGCGAAGATCACCTTCGAGGTGCTGCAATACGAAAAACGGCCGGTGAACGCGGTGGCGGACTCGACCGAGGTGCGCAATGTGAAGCGTGTCGATATTACCAGCGAACCGGGGATCAGCCACACCTTGCTGTTCGATCCCGGTCACGGGCTGGAAGAACGCCTGATCCGCGAACAGTTTGCCTGAGGGGATTACATGAGCCTGAGTGTGCAACAACAAGTGAAATACTGGGGGATCGGTCTGGCGGTCCTTGCCCTGTTCCTGTGGTATGTGGGCGACACCTTGCTGCCGTTCCTGATCGGGGCGGCGATTGCCTATCTGCTCGATCCGCTGGCCGACCGGCTGGAAAGCTGGGGGCTGAGCCGGACATGGGCGACGGTGGTGATCTCGCTGGTTGTGCTGGTGCTGTCATTGCTGGCGCTGCTGCTGGTGGTGCCGCTGATCGTCGGGCAGGTGCGCGGGCTGGTCGAGGCCGCGCCGAATTTCCTGACCACGACGCTGGATTTCCTGACGGAGCGGTTCCCCGGATTGCTGGACCAGAATTCGCCGATCCGCCAGAATCTGGCGGCGATCGAGGCGACCGTCCGCGCCAATAGCGGGCAGGTGATCAGTCAGGTTCTGTCATCCTCGCTGGCGGTGGTGAACTCGCTGACCATTCTGATCGTGGCACCGGTGGTGGCGTTTTACCTGCTGCTGGACTGGGACCGGATGGTGGCGGTGGTCGATGGCTGGCTGCCGCGCGAACATGCGCCGGTGATCCGCAAGCTGGGGCGCGATATCGACAATGTGCTGGCCGGTTTTGTGCGCGGGCAGATGACCGTGGGGCTGATCCTCGGGATATTCTATGCGGTGGCGCTCGGGATTATCGGGCTGCAATTCGGCGTGGTTGTCGGGCTGCTGGCGGGGTTGCTGACGTTCATTCCCTATGTCGGCTCGACTTTTGGCGGTGTGACCTCCATCGGGCTGGCGCTGTTCCAGTTCTGGGATGATCCGGTCTGGATTGCCGTGGTCGCGGCGGTGTTTGTTCTCGGGCAGGTGGTGGAGGGGAATTTTCTGACGCCGAAGCTGGTGGGCGGCTCGGTCGGGCTGCATCCGGTCTGGCTGATGTTCGCGCTGTTTGCTTTCGGCTCGGCGCTCGGCTTTGTCGGCCTGCTGATCGCGGTGCCGGCGGCGGCGAGCATCGGCGTGCTGGGGCGGTTTGCCATTGCCAACTACAAGCAGAGCAAGCTCTATCTGGGGCCGGAAGACCCCGAAACCGACGAGACGGACAATGCCGAAGCCTGAACAACTGGTGCTGGACCTGCCTGCGCGCGCGGCGCTCGGGCGGGACGATTTTTTCGTGGCGCCGTCCAATGCGCTCGCGGTGCGGATGCTCGACAGCTGGCCGGACTGGGCCACGGGCAAGCTGGCGCTGTGCGGGCCGGTGGCCGCCGGCAAGAGCCATCTGGTGCAGGTCTGGGTCGCCCGTTCCGGCGGTGTGGTTCTGGATGCGGAGGCGCTGGCGCAGCAGGATATTCCGACACTGGCGGAGGGGGGCTCCGTTGCTGTGGAGGATGTGGACCGGCTGGCGCTGCTGCCCGATGCGCGGCGCAGGAAATCCGAGGAGGCCCTGTTTCACCTGCACAACCGCCTGCTGGGCGCGGGCGGCACCTTGCTGGTGAGCGGGGTGGAGGCCCCGACGCGCTGGGATATCCGGCTGCCCGATCTGGCCTCGCGGTTGCGCGCGGCCGAGGTGGCAATGCTGGAGGCACCGGATGACGCGCTGCTCTCGGCGCTGCTGGTCAAGCTGTTCATGGATCGCCAGATCACGGTTTCGCCGGATCTGATCGGCTATCTGCTGCCGCGCATGGAGCGCTCCTTCGCCGCGGCGCGGGCGATGGTCGAGGCGCTGGACAAGGCCGGACTGTCGAAGCGGCGCGCCATCACGCCGCGACTGGCGGGCGAGGTTTTGCGGGCGCAAAAGGGGGCGGCATGAGCAAGCGTGTCGCCGTGGTCGATGTGGGGTCCAACTCCGTCCGGCTGGTGGTGTTTGACGGCATGTCGCGCTCGCCCGCGTATTTCTATAACGAAAAGGTGCTGTGCGGACTTGGCGCGGGGCTGGCCGATACGGGGCTGCTGAACGTCGAGGGGCGCAAGCGGGCGATGGCGGCGCTGCACCGGTTCATGGCGCTGGTCGCGGGTATGGGCAGCGATGTGGTCACCGGCGTGGCCACGGCGGCGGTGCGCGAGGCTGCCGACGGGCCGGACTTCGTGGAGC
>WFTU01000031.1 GCA_015485375.1 Paracoccaceae bacterium
CTATATGTGGTACGATGCCGGCACCACCGACATCGTGCGCCTGCTGGATCACCAGTTTGCCTCCGACACCATCTCGGTGCTGGGCTTCAGCGTGGTTGGCGGGGTGCAGACGCTGCTCTGGCTGGCTTTCTTTGCCTCCTTTGCGGTGAAACTCCCGATGTGGCCGTTCCACACCTGGCTTCCGGATGCGCACGTTCAGGCTCCGACAGCCGGTTCCATCGTGCTGGCGGCGATCCTGATCAAGATGGGTGGCTACGGCTTCCTGCGGTTCAGCGTGCCCATGTTCCCGATCGCCTCGGACGTGATGCAGAATTTCGTACTGTTCCTGTCTGTGGCAGCCATTATCCTCACCTCGCTGATTGCCTTGGCGCAGGAGGATATGAAAAAGCTGATCGCCTATTCCTCGGTCGCGCATATGGGTTTCGTGACCATGGGGATTTTTGCCTTCAACCAGCAGGGTCTGGACGGCGCGATCTTCCAGATGCTCAGCCACGGGATCGTGGCAGGGGCGCTGTTTATGATCGTCGGGGTTATCTATGACCGTATGCACACACGCGAGATCGACGCCTTTGGCGGCCTCGCGCTGCGCATGCCGAAATACGCGCTGATCTTCATGCTGTTCACAATGGCCAACGTCGGCCTGCCGGGCCTCTCCGGATTCGTCGGCGAGTTCCTGACCCTTGTCGGCCTGTTCAAGGTCAACACATGGGCCGGCGTCGGCGCAACAACCGGCGTGATCCTGTCGGCGGCCTATGCGCTCTGGCTGTATCGCCGCGTGATGTTCGGCGACATGATCAAGGAGAGCCTGAAAGGCCTGACCGATCTTACCAGCCGCGAGAAACTGATGTTCGCGCCGCTGGTATTCCTGACGCTGCTGCTGGGGCTCTATCCGGCGGTGGTTCTGGATATCACCGGACCGGCGGTCGAGGCGCTCGTGCAAAACTTCAACAATGCTGTCGGGGTGGTGGAAACCGTCGCCGAAGTCGTAACAGATTGATCGGGTGAAGATATGCTAAGCAACGATATTTCCGTAATCCTCCCCGAACTGATGCTGGCCGTCTATGCGATGGCGGCGCTGATGGTGGGGGTCTATGCCAAGAAGCAGGAGGCGATCTCCAACCTGATCCTCTGGACCACGGTGATTGTTCTGGCAGTGACCGGTTTCTGGATCGGCCTGTCGCCCGAAGGCACCAGCACGGCCTTTAACGAGGCCTTCATCAACGACGGTTTCGCCCGCTTCTCCAAGGTTACACTGCTGTGGGGTGCGGCCTCCATTCTGGCCCTGTCGCGCGACTATCTGCAGAAAAACAAGCTGCTGAAATACGAATATCCGCTACTGATCACCCTTTCCGTGGTCGGTATGATGATGATGGTTTCGGCGGGTGATCTGCTGTCCCTCTATCTTGGTCTGGAATTGCAGTCGCTGGCACTTTACGTCATCGCTTCCTTCCGCCGCGACAGCCTGCGCTCGACCGAGGCGGGTTTGAAATATTTCGTCCTTGGCGCGCTGTCCTCCGGCCTGTTGCTCTATGGCGCCTCGCTGATCTACGGGTTTGCAGGCACCACGGTGTTCTCCGGCATCTACACGGTTGTCGAGGGCGAGGGGCTGTCCCTCGGCCTGTTGTTCGGCCTCGTGTTCCTTGTTACCGGCATGTCCTTCAAGGTGTCCGCCGTGCCGTTCCACATGTGGACACCGGACGTTTACGAAGGCTCGCCCACGCCGGTGACCGGCCTGTTTGCCACGGCGCCGAAAATGGCCGCCGCGGCAATGATCGCCCGCGTGCTGTTCGATGCCTTTGGCGAGGTTGTGTCAGACTGGCAGCAGATCCTCGTATTCCTGTCGCTCGGCTCCATGTATCTCGGCTCCGTTGCCGCGATCGGGCAGACCAACATCAAACGCCTGATGGCCTATTCGTCGATTGGCCACATGGGCTTCGCGCTGATGGGACTGGCCGCAGGCACCGAGCAGGGCGTGCAGGCGCTGCTGATCTATATGGCGATCTATGTCACCATGAACGTCGGCGTGTTCGCGTTTATCCTCAATATGGAACGTGACGGGCAGGCGGTAACCGATATCTCGTCGCTCAACATGTATTCGAAAGTCGCACCGGCGCGTGCCTTCGCGCTGGCGGTGCTGATGTTCAGCCTTGCCGGCATCCCGCCGCTGGTCGGCTTCTTCGGGAAGTTCTATGTGCTGGTCGCCGCCATCGATGCGGGTCTGGTCTGGTTGGCTGTGGCCGGTGCGCTGGCCTCCGTCATCGGTGCGTTCTACTACCTTCGCATCGTGTTCTATATGTATTTCGGCAAGGAAACCGCGCCGCTTACCGGCTCCATGCCGGCGCTGCACTGGGTATTCCTTGGTGGTGCGTCCGGTGCCATGGTCCTCGGGGTCGTCAACCTGTTTGGCGTGGAAACCATCGCGGGTCTGGCTGCGGCCACGCTGCTGAACTAGATGGCCGACTGGCCCGAAGGGGTAGGGCGCAGGCTCTACCCGTCGCTCCCCAGCACAAACACCGAAGCCCTGCGCCTCGCCATGTCCGGCGAGGCGACGCCCTTCTGGGTGCTGGCGCTGGAACAGACCGCAGGGCGCGGGCGCCGCGGCAATGACTGGCAGGATGTCGCCGGCAACTTCTCCGCTACCCTCGCAATGCGCCCCGACGGACCACCGGCCGGGGCCGCCCTGCGCTCCTTCATCGCCGCCCTTGCCCTGCGCGACGCCCTGATCGCCGTCTGCGGTCGAGAGGACATGTTTACCCTGAAATGGCCCAACGATGTGCTGGCCAAAGGCCGCAAGATCGCCGGAATCCTGTTGGAGAGCCGCAACGATACCCTCTGCATCGGCATCGGTGTGAACCTCAAATCGGCGCCACAAGTCCCGGACGCCGCCTTTGCCCCCGTCAGCCTGCAGGAACTCACGGGCATCGCAGCGGCCCCCGAATCCTTCCTCACCGAACTCGCTGCCGCCTTTGCTGTGCGCGAGGCCGAATTCACCACCTACGGTTTCGCCCCGATCCGTACCGCTTGGCTTTCCCATGCCGCGCGCCTTGGCGAGACCATCACCGCCCGCATGGCCAATCGCATCGAGATCGGCGTGTTCGAGACAATCGACGAATCCGGTGCTATTGTGCTCAAAACCGCGAAAGGGCGCCTTGCGCTCCCCGCCGCCGAGATATTTTTCGAGGGGTAAACCCATGCTACTCGCCATTGATGTAGGCAACACCAACGCCGTTTTCGCCATTCACGATGGTGAAAAAACCATCGGCGAATGGCGCTGCTCCACCGATTACCGCCGCACTGCGGACGAATATTTCGTCTGGCTCAAACATCTGATGGCGCATCAGGGGATCGAGGCGAAGATCAACTCGGTGATTATCTCCTCCACCGTGCCGCGCGTTGTGTTCAACCTGCGTGTGCTCGCGGACCGGTATTTCGACTGCCGCCCGATCGTGGTTGGCAAGCCGGAGGTGGACCTCGGCATCCCCGTGCGTGTCGACCCCGAAACCAGTGTTGGCCCCGACCGCCTTGTAAATACGGTCGCGGGTTACGATCTATACGGGGGTAACCTGATTATCGTCGATTTCGGTACTGCTACCACTTTCGATGTTGTCGGCCATGACGGCGCCTACGAGGGCGGTGTAATTGCCCCCGGTATCAACCTCAGCCTGCGTGCCATGCACGAGGTCGCCGCCTCGCTCCCGCATATCGATGTGAGCAAGCCGGAAAAGGTTATCGGCACGAATACGGTTGCGTGTATGCAATCGGGCATATATTGGGGCTACATCGGCCTGATCGAGGGGATCTGCAAACGGATCGCCGACGAAAAAGGGCAGGATATGAAAATTGTCGGCACAGGGGGGCTTTCAACGCTCTTTGCGCAGGACAGTGACGTATTAAAGAATATTAACACCGAACTCACGATCCACGGTCTCGTGTTGATCGCGAAACGGAACAGGAAAGACAAATAATGACAAAGAAGAACCGCCTGATTTACCTCCCCCTAGGCGGGGCGGGCGAAATCGGCATGAATATGTATCTCTACGGTTTTGGCCCCAAAGGCAAGGAACGCTATATCCTCGTGGATGTGGGCGTGACCTTTCCGGACATGGACACAACCCCCGGCGTTGACCTGATCATGGCCGATCCGTCCTACATTGTAGAACGCGCCGACCGGCTGGAAGCCATCATCATCACCCACGCGCACGAGGATCACGTCGGCGCCATCGGCTTGCTATATCCGCAGCTTCAGGCGCCTATCTATTGCCGCAAGTTCACCGCGGCTATCGCGCGCAACAAGATGGAGAAGAACGGCCAGAACCCCGATCACGTCCACGATGTGGGCGCATGGCCGGAACAGATCACGGTCGGCCCCTTTACCCTCGGTTTCATGCCGATCGCCCATTCGATCCCCGAGGCTTCGGCCCTGGTTATCGACACGGCGGCGGGGCGTGTGATTCACACGGGCGACTTCAAGAACGATCCCAACCCGATTGTTGGCGAGCCGTATAACCCCGAACTGGTCAGGGAAATTTCCAAAGACGGCGTTCTGGCGCTGATCTGCGATTCCACCAATGTGTTTTCGCCCTCCAAGGGCCGCTCGGAGGCCGACATCGGCCCCGCGATCCGCGAGATGATGGTTGCCGCCAAGGGGCTGGTCGCCGCGACCACCTTCGGCTCCAATGTTGCGCGCCTTAAAACGCTGGCGCAGGCTGCTGCTGATTCCGGACGTAAGGTCGTGGTTGTCGGCCGTGCGATGGAAACCATGATCGCCAATGCTTTCGCGACCGGCGTCATGACCGACTTCCCGCCGATTCTCGATGTGGAAGAGGCGCACGATGTGCCACGCAACAAACTGCTGGTGCTGGCCACCGGCTCACAGGGCGAACGCCGTGCGGCGACTGCCGGACTGGCACGCGGCAAGTATCGCGGGCTCGAGCTGAAATCCGGCGACACCTTCCTGTTTTCCTCGAAAACCATTCCGGGGAACGAGGTTTCCGTCGCGTATATCCTTAACCAGTTGGCCGAGAAGGGCGTGAATGTCATTGATGACACCTCCGGCCTTTACCACGTTTCAGGCCACGCAAACCGTCCCGACCTGGAAGAAATGCACCGGTTGGTTAACGCCGATCTGGTGGTGCCGATGCACGGGCAGTATCGCCACTTGCGCGAACATGCGGAGATCGTGCAGGCCAAGGGCGACGATGCGGTGATTGCCCCGAACGGCACGATGATCGAGCTGAGCCACGGCGGCAAACATGTCGAATCTGTTGAGACAGGCCGCACCTATCTTGACGGCAAACCGCTGATCGGTGCGCTGGACGGAGTGGTGCGCGAGCGCCTGCAAATGGCAATGCGCGGCCACGTTCTGGTATCGCTGGTGATCGAGGAAGATGGCGAGCTGCTCGACGGCAGCTGGGTGCAAACCGTTGGCCTGCCGGACAATCCGCGTGTGGATGGCGGTCTGGAAGGGCAGCTCGAGGACGAGATCGACAAGGTTCTGGCCCGCGCCAAGAAAAAATCGCTCGCTAGTGACGAGGGGATCGAGGCGCTTGTGTCACGGACCTCCAATCAGGTCTGCAAGGACATCATCGGCAAGAAGCCGGTCTGCACCGTGCTGATCAACCGCCTGATGGTCGAATAAAGTTCACCGGACTATCCAAACGAAAAACGCCCCGAAGATCTTCGGGGCGTTTTGCTTTGGTATTCAGGAATTTCAGTCTTCGGCAGGTTTTTCCTGCTCCGCAGCGGGCGCTTCTTCCGTGTCCTTCTTCTTGACGACACGGCGCTTGCGCGGCTTTTTGACCGGTTCTTCTGCGGCTTCGCCCTCGACCGGTGCTTCAGGTTCTTCGACCTTCTTCACCCGACGTTTGCGCGGCTTCTTCGCCGGTTTCTCTTCGGCTTCCGCCTCCGGCTGAACCTCCTCGATCACCACCGAAACGGCTTCGTCGGCCAGAACCTCGATAGCCTCGACCGTCTCGGTCTTTTTCACCCGACGACGGCGCGGCTTCTTGGCCGGCACCTCTTCGGTGGATTCCTCGGTTTCCGGAGCCACCGCCGCTTTCTCCGCCGCCTTTGCAGCCTTTTCCGCATCGCGTTTTTCGTCAGCGGCGTTGGCGGCCTCTTGCAAGGCGCGCAGGTCGCGGGTCATGAACAGGGGCATGTGATCGCCCATGCCGACAACGCGCGGACCATTGTCGCGGCGACCGCCACGACCACGCGGCTGGCGCTGTGGGCGTTCGCGCTTCACCGGCTCGGCGGATTTCGCCTCGGGCGCTTTTTCTGCCACCGGAGCCTCGATCGGAGTTTCGGCCGGCACCTTGTCCTGCGTGCGGGGTTTGCGATTGCGGCTGCGCCGTTCGCGTTTGGGTTTTTCCCCGGCGGCATCGGGCGTTTCGGCCGCGCGGGCAGGTTGCTCCGCCGCTTTACCGCTCCGCGGGTTATCGATCCGCGGAATGGGTTTCTTCACCAGATCCTCGATTGCCGCGAGGTATTTTTCCTCGAACGGCATGGCCAGCGTGATCGCCTTGCCTTCGCGTCCGGCCCGACCGGTGCGCCCGATCCGGTGGACGTAATCCTCCGAATGTATAGGCACATCGAAGTTGAACACATGGCTCACGCTGGGAATATCCAGTCCGCGCGCCGCCACATCCGATGCGATCAGGAGCTTCAGTTCCCCGTCACGGAAGCTGGTCAGGATGCGCGTGCGCAATGACTGGTCCAGATCCCCGTGAATAGGGGCGGCATCAAGCCCGTGCTTTTTCAGCGACTTCGCGACAATATCCACATCCCGCTTGCGGTTGCAGAAGACAATCGCGTTGGTCAGCGTATCGCCCTCCGCCTCGATCAGCGCGCGCAGGGTATCGCGTTTTTCCTTCGGTCCGCGATCCTTGCGCGAAGGCGTGACCATGCACACCCCTTGCTCGATGGTTTCGGATGTCGTCGCCTGACGCGCCACTTCGACCCGTACCGGATTGTGCAGAAATTCCTGCGTGATCCGCGTGATCTCCGGCGCCATGGTGGCCGAGAAGAACAGGGTCTGGCGCGTGAACGGTGTCAGCTTGAAGATACGTTCGATATCGGGGATGAACCCCATGTCGAGCATCCGGTCGGCCTCGTCCACCACCATGATCTGCACGCCGTTGAGCATCAGCTTGCCGCGCTCGAAATGGTCGAGCAGACGGCCGGGGGTGGCGATCAGCACATCGACACCACGGTCGATCAGCTTGTCCTGATCCTTGAAGCTTACGCCGCCGATCAGCAGCGCCATCGAAAGCTTGGAGTATTTCGCATAGGTTTCGAAGTTCTCCGCCACCTGCGCCGCCAGTTCCCGTGTGGGGGCCAGCACCAGAGAGCGCGGCATACGCGCCCGCGCGCGGCCCTTGGAGAGCATGGTGATCATCGGCAGCGTGAAGGACGCGGTCTTGCCGGTGCCTGTCTGCGCAATGCCCAGCACGTCACGGCCTTGCAGCGCGTGGGGGATGGCCTCTGCCTGAATGGGGGTAGGGGTTTCGTATCCGGTTTCGGTTACGGCTTGCAGAACCTTCGGGTCCAGCTGCAAATCATTAAATGTAGTCATGTTTTTCCGTCTGTTGCGGCGTTTAAATCGGCCGCAGAAATCAGAGCGACCCGGATCACCAGATTGTGGTCCATTCGAGTATCTGCTCAATAACGGGGAATTTGCGATAGGTCAATGTTTCATCCGTTTCAACGTGGCATTTCACAGAAAATTCAGGGGTTTTATTGCCGGCACAAGCCTATTATATCGACCCCGACACATAGACAAGGAAAGCGCATGTCTGACGAACTACCGAAAGCCTATCGCGGGCTGGATTTTCTGACCGTGACCGAGGTCCGCCACTGGACCGACAAAACCTTCTCTTTCCGGTGCGAGCGTCCGGCATCCCTGCGCTTCCGTAGCGGTGAATTTGCCATGATCGGGCTGGAAAACGGTGATAAACCGCTGCTGCGGGCCTATTCCATCGCCTCCCCGAACTGGGCCGACGATCTGGAATTCTATTCGATCAAGGTGCCGGACGGGCCGCTGACTTCGCGCCTTCAGCATCTGAAGGTCGGGGACAAGATCGTGATCCGCCCGAAGGTGACCGGCACGCTGGTGCATGATGCCCTGATTCCCGGCAAGCGGCTGGTGCTGTTCTCCACCGGCACCGGTAT
This sequence comes from Paracoccaceae bacterium, assembly GCA_015485375.1. Taxonomy (GTDB): domain Bacteria; phylum Pseudomonadota; class Alphaproteobacteria; order Rhodobacterales; family Rhodobacteraceae; genus NORP23. Next base: position 8,170 of record WFTU01000031.1, read on the forward strand.
TGCGCCGTTTGCCAGCGTGATCCGTGATCCCGAAACCTACGAAAAATTCGACGAGGTGATCCTGACCCAGACCTGCCGCGAGGTGAAGGAACTTGATTACGGGCATCACCTGATGGAGGAGATTGCCAATGACGAGCTGCTGTCCGAAATCGTCGGGGACAAGCTGACCTACATCGGCACCACAACGCGCGAGGATTCGCCGCTGATGGGTCGTATGACCGACTGGCTGCGCGACGGACGCTTTGCCGAATACACCGGCGCACCGCTGACGGCGGAGACCGATCGCGTGATGATTTGCGGCTCCATGGACATGCTGAAAGACCATAAGGACATCTGTCTGGATATCGGTATGAAAGAGGGTGCGAACTCGGACCCCGGCGAGTTTGTGATCGAAAAAGCCTTCGTCGGCTAGAGGCGACGTTGCGCCTTAACATGCAGAAATAACGCCGAAAAAAGCACTTATTGCCGATGGGCAATTTTCGGGGTGCGGGTTAGCGCTCCGGTGTCAGTGTGGTAATCCCTACCGCCCCGCCACGCGGGCGTTCGGGGTCCAGCGACATGGGGATATACTCGCCGCGCCGCCACAGCACCGAAAGGTCGTCGTAGTGGCGCGAGAGCAGATGCCCCGACTGGCCGGTCGAGATGATCATCACCGAGGAATCCGGATCGGAGAAATCGAATACGCCGCGGAAACCGCTGCCGTGGACGTTGGTAAACGGGGCGTTCCCCGTGCCGCGCGTCGCCCCGCGCATCAGCGTGTTGTCGCCGCCGGGGGTTTCCTGCCGGATATTGGCGAACCATGAAATGATTGGCACGCGACCGAGCAGGCTTGATTCCTGAAACGCCTGATGCGCGCCGCCCCAGCGCCAGCGTGCCACGTTGGTGCCGTAGGTTTCCTCCAGCCAGAGCATGGCATCGTCCAGCGCCAGCTCCGACATCTGCTGACAGGTTTCCACCGGCGTGGTCTGGCGGATATCGCACCAGACGGCGGCCCCGTCGGTGTTGCGGAATACGCGCTCGATGAAATCCGGTTTCAGGCGGCTGAACTCGTCCGACATCCGGCCAAGCTCGTCGACAATCAGGCGGCGCTGCAGCGCACGGGTCCAGGCGGCATAGATCAGCGGCTCGGGGTCGTGCTGGCCCATCTCTCCGTTCCAGTTGGCGAGTAGCTCGAGTGCCTGCTGGCGGCGTGCCTCGCGGGTGCCGCTGCGGGCGGGTTCGCCGGTCCACCAGATGTCGCGGGCGATCAGCGGCAGCAGGGTGCGGGCGGTGATCGACACGGTGTCGGTCTGGATATCGATGAAACTGGTAAGCGTGTGGAACTCCCGAGCGTTTAACAGTTGCGTTGCACGTTTGATGCGCTGCGTGTCGCCCCATTCAAAACTGAAGTTATACGGGAAGGGGCGGTCGGTGATCTTGTTGTTGGTATTGACGACGATGCCGCTTTCCGGATTGATTTCCTTGGGGTTTTCCTCGAATCCGTAGAAGCCCTGCCATTGGGTGGCATCGATCCAGCCCGGGGAGGGCATGCGCCCTTGCGTCGGATGGGCCGGGTTGCGTGCAGGCATGCGTCCGGCGGCAACAAGGGCGATATTCTCGCGATCGGCCAGCGTGATATTGTTGGAGGGGGAAACGAATTTCTCCGCCACGGAAATTCCCTCGGCCACCGAGCGGGCGCGCATCAGGCCGAGGGCGGCCTCGATAGAGGTGTCGTTTTCGGTCAGGGCGGTCCATTGCAGGGTTGCGACATGCCCCGGCGGGGTAACCGCGGCGAGGTTGTAGCGGGCGGGCGGGATAACCGGCCCGTTGCGGCTCCAGCGGAGCTGGCGGCTGACGGAGACCTCACCCTTGATATCGATCAGGATGTCCTTGGTCCGGAACGGCTCGAATCCGGTTTCGGTGCGGTATTCCAGCGGGTTTTGCGGGTTGAGTTGTTCCATCACCAGATCCTGATCGTCGAGGTAGCTCGAGGTCAGGCCCCAGCCGAGGTCGGCGTTGCGTCCGATCAGGATGCCGGGAATGCCGGGAATGGTGCCGCCGATCGCGCCGCCGTCGGGGAATTCGAGACGGGCGAGGAACCAGATGCTCGGTGCCTGCAACGGCAGGTGCGGGTCGGTGGCCAGCAACGTGCCACCGGAGGCCGAGCGGCTGCCCATAGCGGCCCAGGCATTGGACGCGCCCGCCAGATCAACAGGCTGGATCGGGTCGTATGGGCTACGCGGGGTCTGGTCGAGCGCCGCGAATTTCGGGGCGGTCGGGAACAGGCTGGCGAAGTCGGGCATGGGC
>WFTU01000032.1 GCA_015485375.1 Paracoccaceae bacterium
GATCAGTGCATCGCGCAGCGCATAGGTCGGGTCGCTCTCGGCAACACCGCTGGCAATGGCATAGCGAAATACCGACCCAATCCTTGTGCGCAACCGATGTGCGGTTTCATAAGTTCCCTTGGCCTCGATCTTGCGCAGAAACCGCAAAATCATTGGCGAGGTGATTGCAGTGATCGGTTTGTCGCCAAATTCGCTGTTAGCCAATTTCAGGTGGTATTCGGATTTAGCCAAGGTCGGTGCCGATTTTCCTTCCTTGCGCTGCTTCTCCACAAATTCTGCCCCCATCTTGGCGAATGTATGCCCCAGCATTTTCCGCCTGCTTCGCCGCTCTTCTTGCTTCCGCTCGCTCGGGTCAAGCCCTGCTGCCAGATCGGCCCGTGCCGCATCACGCGATTGCCGTGCCTGTAAGAGGCTGATCGCAGGGTAAGCGCCAATTGAAAGAAGCTTTTCCTTTCCGTCCACCCGATATTTGAAGCGCCACAGCTTCGAACCGTTGGGCGTTACCGCCACATACAGCCCATCAAAATCCGAGACTTTGTAGGTCTTGGTTTTGGGCTTAAGGTGCCGCAGCCTAGCGTCGCTTAAGGTCATGCTGGGGGTATCGTGTTTTCGGGGTTTTCAATATACCCCCAGAAATACCCCCAAACTGGGGGTATTTTGCCGGATCGTAAAAAACCAGTCTGGACAAACTCCTTCATAATTTCCCTTATATATAAGGATGAAGTGGATGTCACTGGACAATATAAAATGTCATTTTGGTACCCGAGGCCGGACTCGAACCGGCAAGCCTTGCGGCGGGGGATTTTGAATCCCCTGCGTCTACCAGTTCCGCCACTCGGGCATCCGTGGAGCGGGTGGTAGGGGGCCGCTCCTGCCTGCGATTGCTCGCTGCCGCTTCTGCTATCAAATGCGTAAATGCAGGTAAAGGCCTAACCGGTGGTGATCGGAAAATTGCCGAAAAAGTGCTGCTGCAATTCGATCCCTTGACCTCGGGGCGCTGGCGTGGTGCATGGGGGCAACGAAACGGGATCCGATGCTGAAACGTCTTTATAACTGGACCATGTCACTGGCGCAGTCGCGCTATGCCTTGTGGATTCTGGCTACGATCAGTTTTTTCGAGGCGTCGGTGTTTCCGATTCCGCCCGATGTGCTGATGATCCCGATGATTATCGCCGCGCCGCGCCGCGCGTTTCTGATTGCGGCGGTGACGACGATCAGCTCGGTTCTTGGCGGGACGTTCGGTTTTGCCATCGGCGTCTATCTGTTCGAACAGGTCGGGCTTCCGGTGCTGGAGTTTTACGGCAAGACCGACGCCTTCGAGATTTTTGCCGATTTCTACAACCGCTACGGGCCGCAGTTGCTGCTGATCTCCGGTATCACGCCGTTCCCGTTCAAGGTGACGACGATCCTGTCCGGCGCGACGGGGCTGAATCTGGTGACCTTCATGGGGTTCACGCTGATCGGGCGCGGGATCCGGTTTTTTATCGTGGCGGCGCTTTTGTGGAAATTCGGTCCGCCGATCCGGCATTTCATTGAAAAACGGCTGGGGCTGGTGTTTACCGTCGGGCTTTTGCTGCTGTTGGGCGGCTTTATGACTATCTGGGTGATATAATGACGGGATTACAGAAAACCGCTTTGCTGGCAGCCGCGGGGTCCGCGGGCATGCTGGGCGGGGCTTTTGCCTTTCAGTATATTGGCGATATGGCCCCGTGCAAAATGTGTATCTGGCAGCGCTGGCCGCACGGGATCGCGATTGCGCTGGGGATTGTGATCTACTTCTATTCCAGCCGGATTGTGGCCTTGCTGGGAGGGCTGACGGTTCTGACGGGCGCCGGCATCGCGTTTTTCCATGCCGGTGTCGAGCAGAAATGGTGGGAGGGGCCGAGCAGTTGCACCGGTTCCGGCCTGTCGATGGGCGACAACCTGCTGGACATGAGCGCGGCGGTCAATATCGTCAGATGTGACGAGATCCCGTGGGAGATGTTCGGCATCTCCATGGCCGGCTGGAACGGGATTATTTCCGTGGTGCTGGCCGTGATCTGGTTTCGCGCCTACGCTTCCAGTTCCGCGTCCCAGTAAAGGAAATCCATCCAGCTGTCGTGCAGGAAATTCGGCGGAAACTTCCGGCCGATATTCTGCAGGCGCACCGGATCGGGCTTTGCCGCCGGTTTGCGCAGCCGCATGCCCGCCTGTTTCAGGGTTTTGGAGCCTTTGCGCAGGTTGCACGGACCGCAGGAGGCCACGACATTTTCCCATGTGGTGCGCCCGCCGCGACAGCGCGGGATGACATGGTCGAAGGTCATATCGCCTTTGGCGCCGCAATACTGGCAGGTGAATTCATCGCGCAGGAACAGGTTGAAACGGGTGAAGGCGGCGGTGCGCGCGGGGCGGACGAAATCCTTCAGCACCACGACCGAGGGGATGCGGATCTCGGTCGAGGGGGAATGGACGTATTCGTCGTATTCCGCCACCACGCTTACGCGGTCCAGATAGACCGCCTTGATCGCCTCCTGCCAGGGCCAGAGCGAGAGCGGCATGTAGGAGAGCGGCCGGAAATCCGCGTTCAGCACCAGCGCCGGATGTTGTTTCGTATATCCGGGCTGGCGGACGAAGCTGCTGATATGGGCATTCATAGTGACTCGTATCCCTGTCCTGCAATGCGGTAGTCGCACCAGAACGGGACGCGCCCGTCCCAGTCAGTTACGACTATATCTGGTTGCGGACATCAAACAACCCCCAAGATGAAGCTGTATCAACCCAGTTTCATCTGGATAAATTGCAGCGCGACCCCCAGCCCGTCGGGGGCAATGCCGTGGCCGGTGCCTTTGGAAATATGGGTGTAGACCTCGAAACCGGCTTTGACGAGGGCATCGGCGGCCTCGGGCAATGACGCGGGCGGGACCATTTCATCGGCGTCGCCATGCACCAGCAGGACGGGCGGTTTGCTGACGGCCTCGGCGGCGAGTTTCTCGGGCTCCAGCAGTTTGCCGGAGAAGCCGACGATACCGGCGAAAGCCTCCGCACGGCGGGGGGCGACGTGGAGCGCCATCATGGTGCCTTGCGAAAATCCGACCAGAATGGTGCGGGCGGGGGCGATGCCCTCGCTTTCGGCCACCTCGTCAAGATAGGCGTTGAGCAGGTCAATTGCCTCGGCGCAACCCTGCAGCATGGCTTCCTCGGAAGAGCCGTCCAGCCAGGGGATCGGAAACCACTGGTAGCCCATGGGGTTGTTGGTGCATTTCTGCGGGGCATTGGGGG
>WFTU01000033.1 GCA_015485375.1 Paracoccaceae bacterium
CACTCTGTTCGGGCCGAGTTGTATCCGCTTTGGGAACGCCCCGGCCTTTTCCAGCCTGGCCACGTGTTGTGGCGAGTATAGGACCAACTCCTTGAGCTGGCGTTTTGAAAGTATCCGCATCTCGATCTCTCCATGTTTGAAGAGCATCGCGATGCCCTAGGTTACGACAATACCCAGGCTAGGCGAGTGTATCAGCAGGTGATCATGTTGGCGAGAATTTCATTTGATGGGAATGGTGTAATATCTGGATCGAGAAAAGGAACTGGCATATGTTCCGGAAGTAATGATATGACGCGTGCAGATACCAGTTTTAGGGTGAACATAGCAACCTATAGACAACCATAGAGACATATTTGGGAATCGAACTTCTGTATAGGTTGTATTTTGGGGGTATTATTGGGGGTATATGGCATAACCTAACACGGGTAATGTCATATATTTCAGGTTTTTAGACTTTAGAAACGAGTCTTCTCCTGGCACCAAAATTTTCCGAATATTACACGATCGCAAGCGGATGCACTCTCGGTTCCGGGTCAGTGATGGCTCAGGATGACAGGGTGTCTCCGCCTTCGGTCAGGATGAATTTCAGGAACGAGCGGGCGGCAAGGGAGAGGCGTTTGCCCTGCAGGTGTACGGCGTACCAGCGGCGTACCAACGGAAAGCCTTCGACGTCGAGCAGGGCGATGTGGCCGCTGGCCAGTTCCAGTGCGATGTTGCGTTTGGACAGGACCGAGATTCCGAGGCCGGCCAGAACGCCCTGTTTGATCGCTTCCGAGCTGCCGAGTTCCATGAACGGGGTGATGGCGATATCCTGGTTGGCGAACATGCGGTCTACGGCGAGGCGGGTGCCGGAACCGGGCTCGCGGACCAGAAAGCGTTCCCCGGCCAGTCGGGCGAGGGAGATGTCTTTTTCCTCGAGCAGCGGGTGTCCCGGTGGAGCGACGACAACCATTTCGTTGTCGATGAACGGATAGGCCTCGACGCCGATCTCGCTGGGGACCTGTCCCATGATCAGCAGGTCGTCCTGATTGGATTTCAACCGCTCCAGAACTTTGGCGCGGTTGGTGATGGTCAGGCGCGGGCGCAGGTCGGGGTGGCGGTTGACGAAGGCGCCGAGCAGGTGGGGCATGAAATAGGTGGCGGAGGTGATCACGGCGAGGCTCAGGTCGCCGCGCACCACGCCCTTGTGTTCCGATGCCAGATCGTCAAGTGCCACCACGCCACCGAGAATTTCGCGCGCTGTGAGGTAGACATCGCGCCCGGCTGCGGTGGGGTGGATGGTGCGGCCGACCTGCTCCAGCAACGGCAGGCCCAGCGTTTCGCACAGCTTCTTGATCTGCATTGAAACTGTCGGTTGCGACAGGTTCAATGCCTCGGCAGCCTTGGTGTAGCCTTGCAGACGCACCACAGCCTCGAATATCTGCAGCTGGCGCAGGGTCAGGCTTTGGACAATATTGCCTTTGACGAGATTTCCCATGTGGCTATAATATAGAAAGTATCTATGCAATCAATAGAAACAATCGATTTTACTCTATATCGCGCCCCGCTTAACTTCGAGGCAGACTATTCTGGATTATCGAATCGGCACTGTTAGGGAGAGAAAACATGCTAGACCAAACGAGTCGCTACAGCGACCTGAGCCTGAAAGAAGAAGATCTGATTGCCGGCGGCAAGCACGTTCTGGGCGCTTACAAGATGAAACCGGCTGACGGCTTCTTTGACTACCTCGGCACCGCTGCGCACTTCTGCGCCGAAAGCTCGACAGGCACGAACGTCGCCACGACCACGACCGACGACTTCGCTATGGGTCTGGACGCGATCTGCTATGAGATCGACGAGGAAAAAGAGCTGATGAAAGTCGCTTTCCCGATCGACCTGTTCGACCGCAACATCATCGACGGCCGCGCCATGGTGGTGTCGTTGATGACCTGTATGATCGGCAACAACCAGGCGATGGGCGATGTGGAATACGCCAAGCTGCTCGATTTCTATGTGCCGCCCAACTTCCTGCGCCTGTTTGACGGCCCGTCCAAGGGCATTCAGGACATGTGGCGTATTCTGGGCCGCGACCTCGACAACGGCGGTATGGTTGTTGGCACGATCATCAAGCCGAAACTCGGCCTGCGTCCGAAACCCTTCGCTGACGCCTGCTACCAGTTCTGGCTCGGTGGCGACTTCATCAAGAACGACGAGCCGCAGGGCAACCAGGTATACGCCCCGATGCGCGAGTCGATCCCGCTGATCGTGGATGCGATGAAACGCGCCATGGACGAAACCGGCGAAGCCAAGCTTTTCTCGGCCAACATCACGGCTGACGATCCCTCCGAAATGATCGCCCGCGGCGAATATATTCTGGAGCAGTTCGGCAACCTGTCCGAAAACGTCGCCTTCCTCGTGGACGGTTTCGTCGGCGGTTGCGGCATGATCACAAATGCCCGTCGCAACTTCCCGAACCAGTTCCTGCATTATCACCGCGCCGGTCACGGCATGGTCACCGGCGAGGAATCCAACCGCGGTTACACTGCGCTGGTCCACATGAAATGGGCGCGTATGTCCGGCTCCTCGGGCATTCACACCGGCACCATGGGCTTCGGCAAAATGGAGGGCTACAAGTCCGACACCGTTCTGGCCGATGCGCTGATGCACGATGTTTCCAAAGGCACCCACTACACCCAGCCGTGGGAGCGCATGAAACCGACTTCGCCGATCATCTCGGGCGGTATGAACGCGCTGCGTCTGCCGGGTTTCTTTGACAACCTCGGCCACTGTAACGTGATCCAGACTTCCGGCGGTGGCGCACTTGGCCACAAAGACGGCATCGTTGCCGGCGCGAAATCGTTGCGTCAGTCGTTCGAAGCCTGGCAGGAGGGTGTTGATCTGGTCGAATACGCCAAGGATCATCCGGAGCTTGCCGGTGCGTTTTCCTCGTTCACGTCCGATGCGGATGCCATCTATCCGGACTGGCGCGAGAAACTCGGCGCACACAAGTAAGATATCCATCCCTGTCCCGCCATATGGCGGGGCAGGAGACCTTTATCAATGAGCCAAGGCGCTTGGCTTTTTCATAAAGATCAGGGGAAAACCAATGACCGATGCGCAGCAATTCACAATCCAAAACGAGCCATTCTACCATGCCACCGGCGAGGAAATCGCCTTGTACGAGGCCGCCTATGCCGCGCGCCTTCCGGTTATGGTCAAAGGCCCGACAGGCTGCGGTAAATCCCGTTTTGTGGAATACATGGCGTGGAAGCTGAAAAAACCGCTGATCACCGTTGCCTGTAACGAGGATATGACGGCAGCGGACCTGGTCGGGCGCTTTCTGCTCGATGAAAACGGTACCAACTGGCAGGACGGTCCACTGACCGTTGCCGCGCGTATTGGCGCGATCTGTTACCTCGACGAGGTGGTCGAGGCGCGGCAGGACACCACCGTGGTTATCCATCCGCTGACCGACCATCGCCGGGTATTGCCACTGGACAAAAAGGGCGAACTGCTGGAAGCGCACCCCGATTTCCAGCTCGTGATTTCCTATAACCCCGGTTACCAGAGCCTGATGAAAGACCTCAAACAGTCGACCAAGCAACGCTTTACCGCGCTTGATTTCGACTATCCCGAGGCAGACGACGAGGCCGCAATTGTCGAACGCGAAGGCGGTGTGGATCGCGAAATGGCGCTGAAACTGGTCGAGATTGCCCACAAGGCGCGGAACCTGAAAGGCCACGGCATTGACGAAGGCATATCCACCCGTCTGCTGGTCTACGGTGCGATGCTGATCAAAGGTGGAATCGCACCGGTGGAGGCCTGTAAAATGGCGATGGTCCGGCCGCTTTCGGATGATGCCGATATTCGTGCGACGCTCGACGCCGCCGTCGAAATGATCCTTGGATAGATGGAACCCGAAGCCCAAATCTGGCGCGACCGGCTGAACTGCTCCGTCTCGAAGGTGGATGCCATTTTCGAGGACGCGCTGGCGCGTGCGCAAGAGGTGATGGACGAGGACGCGCTCTATGCGTGGCTGGCCGGCACCGATGTGGTTTGCGGACTGGGCCGCGGGATCGAACTGCCGCTCTACTATCTTGATGAAATGCCCGAGGTGGTGAAACACTCCGATGCCGCTATCCTGCCCGAGGTTGCCGATCTGTGCGCCTATCTGTCGAAGGAAGCCGTGCGTGGCTCGATCGGGCCGTTTCTGGGCACGCTGGCGCAAGTGGCGCGGCGACTGGACAATGCCGACCTGTTGCGTATCTGGCTGCGCATGATCCGCAAAATGGTGACGGAGGCAAAGGACGGTACCACGCCGCTGCTGGCCCGCGCGCCCTATCTGTTTTCGCAGCTTTCCCTGCCCGGGGTTCAGGCCTGGGTGGACTACGGTATTCGGGTATACCGGGACTACCAGCACCGTCTGCCCGACTATTTCAGTCTGCAAAGCGCCGATTCCAAGGCGATGCTGGTCAAGCAACGCTCCGGAACCCTGTTTATGGATGCCGAGCGGCAGCTTTATATGTTCCAGCGGGCATTTTTTGACTCCGACACCGATTTCCGGCCCTATTCCGAGGCCTTCGAAACCGCCCGCAAACCCAAGCCGCATTATGACCAGCTTGGCCTCCATATCCCCGATGTCTACGAGGATCTGGGCACGGTTTCGGGCATGGAGCGCTACTACGCTGTTATCGCCCATATGCTGGCCCACAAACGCTGGACCACGCCGCTGCTGGCCGACAATTTCAGTGTATTCCAGCATATCGCAATCGAGATTTTCGAGGATGCCCGTGTGGAGCATCTTGCCATGTTGCAATACCCGGGCCTGCGCAAGCTCTGGACCTCGTTGCACCCGATCCCCAAACCCGGTTCCTGCCCGCAGGGTTGGTCCTGTATCCGGCACAAACTGGCCATGCTGTCCTATGCCATGCTTAATCCGGAGCATCGCTATACCGATCCGGCCTTGATGGAATACGTCGCCCTGTTCCGCGAGCGGGTGGCGGCTGATCCGCATGACCCGAAACTGGCGGTGGATCTTGGTGTGCAGTGGCTGGCAAAGAACTACGTACATGATTTTCGCAAGCCCAACGTCTGGTTCGAGGATACCGAGGTCAGCTATCGGGATGATAACCGGTACCTGTGGATGTTCCTCGAGGAAGCCGAGGAGGAGGATGATTTCCATTCCGACCACGGCGCGCAGCAGCGCAAGGAGGACGAGGATGACGACGGCCTTCTGCCGCCGCGTTTCTATCCCGAGTGGGATTACCAGTTGCAAAGCTACCGCCCCGACTGGGTGACCGTGTTTGAGAGCCTGCAGGAACAGGGCAATGCGGCCGAGATCGACAAGCTGCTGGAAAAGCACCAGCGCCTGCTGAAGCAGCTCAAGGCGATTGTGGACCTGTTGAAGCCGCAGCAACGCAAGCGGGTGCGCTACCAGAATGAAGGCGACGACCTCGATATCGACGTGGCCATTCGGGCCGCGATCGACTACCGCATCGGTTCCACGCCCGATACCCGCATCATGCAAAGTCATGTGAAGGACGGGCGGGACATCGCGGTGATGCTGCTTCTGGACCTGTCGGAATCCATCAACGATGTGCCCGCAGGGTCGGAGAGCAGCATCCTGCAGCTATCGCAGGAAGCGGCGGCGCTGCTGGCAACGTCGGTAGAATCCCTTGGCGATCCGCTGGCCATTGGCGGTTTCAGTTCCAACACCCGCAACGAGGTCAGCTTTTCCCATTTCAAAGGGTTCAAGGAACCGTGGGGCGATGCCCCGAAGGCGCGCCTTGCCGCGATGAAAGCCGGGTATTCCACCCGCATGGGCGCCGCCCTGCGCCACGCGGGCGCATATCTTGCCAACCGTGCCGAGGAAAAACGCCTGTTGCTGGTGCTGACCGACGGTGCGCCGCATGACATCGATGTGGCTGACCCGAAGTATCTTCAGGACGATACGCATATCGCCGTGGGCGAGCTGGCCAGCAAGGGTGTTACCACCTATTGCATCAGCCTTGACCCGCATGCGGATGACTATGTCGCCGATATTTTCGGGCGGAACAATTTTGCCGTGATCGACCGGATCGAAAGCCTGCCGGAGAAGCTGCCGAAACTGTTTATGTCGCTTACGCGATAGAGGAACAGTGTTCAGTCGGAATACCGATCAGCCTGCCATTTTGGTTTGCGCTGGCTTTTCAGCGATAAACCCGGCATAACAACATATTCTAATAATATGAATCGAGGGAGAGAAAATGTCCGCACAACGTATGACCATGACTATCGCCGGTCTGTTTATCCTCGTGAGCCTGCTGCTCGCACACATCAGTGGCCAGATCGATATCACGTCGGTTAGCTGGCTTTGGGTTACGGTTTTTGTCGGCCTGAACCTGTTCCAGTCCGGCCTGACCGGCTGGTGCCTGATGACGAAAATTCTTGGCCGCCTCGGCGCCAGATAAGAAAACCGGCGGGAGGGTCCGGAACGGCTTTCCCGTCCCTAGAACGACGTCGAGAAGGTCAGGGAAACCGGCTGTGTGATGTCGTAGGACTGGCGCAGATAGGCGTCGGCCCAACTCAGGCGCAGATTTCCGAATGGTCCGACCCATGACAGGCTGATGCCATAGCTGGCGCGCCAGTTCAGTGAATCATCGACAAGCGGCATGGCTCCGCCGGTGGTGTTTTGCAGGTCCCAGACGCTGCCGCCCTCCCAGAAAATACCGCCATAAACAGTGCCGCTTCGGGTCTCGAACATCGGGAAGTCGGTGGCGATGCTTGCGGCGGCGTAGGTCTCGCCGCCGAGCGGGGAGTTGACGGCTCCGGCGAAGTCGCGCGGGCCGAGCCCGCCAAAGGCGAAGCCGCGGGGCAGGTCGTAGCCAAGGAAGGCGCGGTCGGTGATGCGGATCGCGTTGCCGTCCAGCGAACGTATCTGGCCGCCGGTGACGCTGAGGCTGGCGATGCCGTTCATCGGCAGGGGCTGATAGAGCGCGGCATTGGCCGTCAGGCTGGTCCAGTTTGAATCACCGCCCAGTCCCGCGTAGCGCGCGGTTACACCCAGCGACAGGCCGCTTTCGGGGCGGAGCGGGTTGTCGGTGCTGTCGAAATACAGGCCGAGTTTTGCGCCCGATGCCGTTTGTTGGCCCGCCTCGGCGGCGATCAGGGGCGACGTTGTGGCCGCGACGTTGGACAATGTGTCGTCGTAGAAGAAATACCCGGCGACAAGATTCAGCCGTTCGTTAACGGAAAACCGCAGATCGGCGTCAATGCCGGCGCGCCGGTTGCTATAGGCCGCGTCCTGCCATTTTCGCTCGTCCAGATATACGGAGATATCCAGTTCCGGCGCAATTGCGCTACCTGCCACCGGAAGGGTGAAGCCGGTATCGAGGTCTGCGGAAATACGGTAGCCGGATCGGCTGTATTCTGCGGACAGGCCCGCACCTATACCGGTTCCGAACAGGTTTTCCTCGGAAATGGTGGCGAATGCGGTCTCGCCATAGCGTTCGGAATAGGCTGCGCCAAGGGTGATGTAGCCCGTGGGCGTGCCGGGGTCTTGCGCAACAACCGGCCCGGTGGCCAGGGCAGCAGCGCCGAGGGCGAGGAGAAACTGATAACTGGTGCGGCTCATATCGAGGCTCCGTTGGGTTACTGTGCCAGAACGCATTTGTAGCCGGGGAGGATCGTATCACTCTCCAGCCGGAAATACACGCTGATGGTGTTGGAAGACAGGTTCGCCACGGGCGAAACGTAATCGGGGGTGACCGGAACAGGTGCTTGCCGGTTGCCGTTCACGATGATTTCGGGGGCGGGGTTGTTGGCAATTTCCGCGAGACGACCGACAGGCACGAAGGCCTCCACCCGCATCGGACGGGTGACATAGATGGTGGCGACCGGACGGTTCACAACGTTTTCGCCGGGATCGATCAGGTCCTCCCCGACGATACCGGAAACCGGGCTGCGGATGACGGCTTTGGATAGCACAATGCGGGCGCGCTCGGCCTCCTGACGGGCGAGGGCGAGGTCCTGTTTCTGGCGCAGAACTGTCGATTTGGCCAGTTGGTACTCCAGCAGGGTGCTTTCGTATTCAAGGCGGCTGACGGCGCGTTCCGCAACGGCCTTTTCCAGCATGCCGAGGCGACGTTCGAGGGAGTCGCGCTGGGCCTCGGCGGCCTTGACGCCATCCTCGAAAGAGGCGCGGGCTTCGGCCAGTTTCAGGTCGGCTTCGGCGAGGCTGGTGTCGAGGCGGGCGATGATGTCATCCGCATCCACGCGACTGCCGGGGCGAACCAGAACCTCGGCCACGATGCCGGGCACGGCGGCGCTGAGCTCGACGGTCCTGAGGGGGGAGATGGTGCAATTGACTGGCGGCAAGGGAATAGTGCTTTGTGCCGAAGCTGTTCCCGCCGACAGCATCAGAGCAGATATCAGGGCTTTGGCCGGCGTCATAACTTCTCGGCCAGATTCATGCCGGAGAGATACTCGAGGCGACCCCATGCGCGCAGATATTCAAGCTCGTAGTAGCGCACGCGCTCCTGTGCCTGCACCATGCGGGCCTCCAGCGCGGCGACGAGGAATTCCTCGGACCGGCCGGCCTCGACCAGCGCGCGCTCGCTGTTGACCAGCGCGCGGGCGGCGCCAAGGGCGCGGCGGCTTTCGGATATGGAGCGGGTGATTTCCGACAGGCGCGAAAGGGTCGAGCGGATATCCGACGAGACCTGACGTTTCTGCGAGAAATACTGCAGCAGCGCATCGCGGAAATCGACGCGGGCGATCAGATTGGCATAGCCCTGACCGTCTGCGTTGAACAGCGGCACAACCAGACGGACGCCATAGATCGTGTCCATTGTCGTGGACCCGCCGCCAAAACGGCTGGCCTCGCGGTCTTCGTATTGCAGGCGGGCGAAGCCTTCGAGGACCGGCGCGAAGTCGGCCGAGATTGCCTGGCGTTTGCGGATGTCCTGTTCGGCCACCGCGATGATGGCACCGAGGATTTCGGGGTTGTTCTGCAGGGCCGTCTCGATCGCCTGTTCCGGCGAGACGCGGCGCTCGGTTCCGAAGACTCCGGCGGGTGGCGAGAGCTGGGCGACATTGTCGATGCGGGCACCCGACAGGAAGGCGAGATCGGAAAGTGCCGTATTGTAGCGCAGTTTTTCCTGCGACAGGTCCACGCCGATGTTGGCCACCTCGACCCGCAGGGAGTTCTTGGCGCTGTCCTCGGCAATGCCGGCGTCGGACCGCGTGATTTCGGCGTTGAGCTGCCGGTTGATCAGGTTTCTGCGACGCTCGAGGGCGGAAATCCGGTTGCGGCTTTGTGCGGCGCGCAGGTAGGTGTCGAAGGTTTCATACATAACCTTCTGGACCGTTGCGATGTATTCGACTTCGGCAGCGGAACGCGCGGTGCTGGCCAGTTTGATGCCATAAATCCGGCCCAGATCGAAGATCGGCTGGCGCAGTTCGACCTGTGCGTCGATGGACGGATAGGTGGCCTTGCCAAGCTGGAAAACCGCATTGTCGGTTGCCAGCACGTTCTGTTCGTTGATGGCGTAGTTGCCGGACAGGGTTATCTGCGGCAGGTATCCGAAAATCGCATTCAGGCGCTGGGCATCCGCGCGGTTGATCCGCTGGGCTGCGCGGCCGATTTCCGGATTGCGCTGCAAGGCTGCCTGTAGCGTGTCGGTGAGAGCGACGGTCGGGGTATTCGCTGTCGCGTCACCATCGAACTCGGCCTGCAGGGCGCTTGCCACCTCGTTATTCGCGATGGCATTTTCGAAACGTTCGCTGATTGATGCCTGCGCATCGGCGTCGATTCCGCCGGAAAGAAGGCCGTCCAGGCGCTCCGGTGTGGCTTTGCTGGTCAGACCGTCACCACAGGCGGAAAGCAGAGTTGTAACTGCAAGTGCAGATGCCGTCAGTTTAAAGCCCACGATAGATACCCCCTACTGGTTTTGGGGGAATATATCTGACGTTCAGGGAAATGCAACTGTTAGGATTCCGGGCTAGGTTTCTAACCTTCTGTTGTAAAAGTGTAATAGTGGTCGAAGGTTGATTTCAAATTTAATCAAAAAGTAGACAGGGCGAAGGTGATGTAATAGTCTCCCGGTTTGATTGTGATTATTTTTTGTTGAACGGGTGACAAAATGCTGGACGACACAGAGACATCGAAGCTTACCAAAGCTGGCGTTGGAGATGTTAATGTCGGAGACGTTGATGCCGAGCCGATCCAGTTGCTGGAACAACGCATTATGCTGGATGCGACGCTGGAGTGGACGCTGGATGCCGCCGTTGATCCGCTTGATGCCCTGACCACCCTTTCCGACAGTTTTTCCGAGTATGTCTCGCAGTTCGACGGTGTTTTCACCGATTTGCAGAATGCCTTCGGCACGGCCGTGGATGGTGCCGAAAGCCTGTTCGCGCTGGTGGATGGCGCGCCCGATACGGGTGTTGGCAACCTTGACGGCATGCTGGAGCGGATTCGGAGCGCGGTGGAAAGCGTGCAGAATCTGTTCTCCGACGAGTTTACAGCTTTGCTGGATGCGGCGGGGTCTGTCGGGGCTACCCAGGCGGCGGATTTCGCCAGCAATATGTCGGACTTTCTGACCAACAACTATGTCACGCCGACGGGTGGTACGACACCGAATTTTACCAACTATTTCACGGAAACGGATATCCGGGACATTTTTGGCCCCGACGCGTTTCTTGCCGGTGAAATGGCCACGCGTCTGACGAATTTCGTCGCGGCTAAAGGTGTCGGGGATCTGGCGCAGATCGAGGCGCTTGCCAAGGATGCGTTCAATGTAGAGATCACGGGTGGATTTATTTCGAATCTGCTTAGCGCAGAGTTGAACGATGTCATCGTCGGTGGCGATACTCTGATCGGCTTCACCAATCCGGGGAACGTGCCGGGCGCACTCGTTCAGGTTCAGGTCAATCTGCCGACGGTCGATACCGTTCTCGATGCACTGGCCCTTGATCCGGATTTGCGCATGGCGTTGCCCGAGGCCTTTTCTTTTGTAACACCGGCCGAGAGTTTCGGTTTCGATATCAATGCGATTTCCACAGCACCGGCTGGGGCCGGAGTTGTCGGGAATTTCGGAATTCTGTTTGACAACTTCGCTTCCGACCCGCTGTTCCTGCTGGACGGAACGACGACGTTTGCGCCGGGCACGCAGCCCGAAGTGCGCTTGGGGATGCTCGAGGCGCAGTTGGACGCAATTGATACTGCCGCGATCGGGTTGTTTTTCCAGGACCTCAGCGGCGCACAGTTCGGGGTAACTGTCGACATCGGTACGCTGGCTCTGACGACCACCGATCCCGCCGCCGGTGCATTCGATATGGAACTGCGGATCAAGGAGATCGGGGCACCGGCCTTTGTCGCGGTTGCGGCGGGCACATCCTATGATCTGATCGAATTCGATGTCAGTGGCACGCTTTCGCTTTCGTCGGTGGATCCTGCGGATACGCTGGCTTTCGGGTTGGACGTTATCTTGTCCTCGGCCATCAAAACCACCGGAGCAGGGCCGACCCTGTCCGAATTGCTTGATAGCGCGGGTGTCACCACAAATGTTACGCTGCCGGGCATTGCCGACCCGGCGCAGCAGGCGCTGGCCGAAGAACTGGTCAACGCGCTGTTCAATACCGGACCGGAGCAGATCGGGGCCTTCCTGACCAATATTGGTGTCGGCATCGCGGATTTCCTGCGTTCCGATTTCCTGAGCATCGGGATTCCGATGACCGGTTTCAATCTGGCGGACGGATTTCGCGATATTGCCAACTTTTTTGGTTCCTTGCCGTCGAAGTTCAGCTTTCCGGCCAGTCAGCTCGGGTTTGATGCGAATATCGATACCTATGAACTGATTCCGGATATCCCGGGGCAGGATGGTATAAGCCTGGATACGCCGCAGCTGGATTTCCTTGCTGGTCTGGGACTGATTTCGCTGGAGGTGTTCACGCCGGCTGCAAACCCCAATGATCCGCCGGTCCAGAGTACGCTGGATATCGATTTTTCGGGGCTGAGTCCCTATTTGCCTAGTGGTGCCCTCGACCCGAACTTCCTGAGCCAGTTTGCCGGCGTGTTCAATACCGCCCTCAACGGGATCGGCTGGAGTGCCAGTGCCAGTGGCGGGAAGCTCAGTTTCCTGTCCAATAATGGCGGCGCAGCATCGGACAAGATTTTCCGCATCGCGTCAGGGACAGATCGAGGCGGCTCCGCTGTTTCTGGATTCAGCTTCGCCGATCTGGGATTCGGCGGCGCAAAAATTCGCCAGATGGATATTCCGGGCATTGGCAGCTTCCCGGTGCTGAATGTTTCCGTCGGGATACCCTCGTTCAATCTGGGCGCTTTTGATCTGGCAGCGCTGGATGGACTGACTTCGTTCCGCCTGAACATTACAACGGACAGCGGCACGCAACAGGTTGACGTAAATTCAAGCAACCCCGGCGGCTGGACCAGTCTGCCCGATTTGTTTGCGGATATGAATGCGACCTTCTCCGCCTTGTCGATCGACATTACAGCGGGTTTCAATGCTGCAAACAACGGGATCGGCCTGTCGCTCGGAGCGGGTGCCACCGGCGGAATTTCTCTTGGCGTCGATCTTGGCAGCCTGACACGGGCGCTGGATTTGAACAGCCTGATGAGCTGGATCAATGCGGAAATCGGTGCGCTTGTTCCGGGGGCAGAATTGACGCTTGCTGCCGACGGCGAGTTGCTGTTCAGCTTGCCGGATGTGACCGGCGGATTTACGGTCGGGACCGGCGAAGCGGTGGCCTTCAATGCTTCCGACCTGGGCCTTGGCGATCTGGCGGGAATGAACCTCGGGGCGAACCTTTCAGGCTCGATCAGTGGCGGTGTGAGCGTTGCGGTTGGTGTGAATATCGTCGATGTGGTGTCCGACTTCCTGAACTCCACCGATCCGAATGTAACACGAACAACGGCGTTCCTGGACAATACTTTTGTCACCAACTTGCGGATGGTTGCCGAACTGGAGGCCGAGGCCGGAGAAATTACCGGTGGTGCCGATCTGGGTCTGGCAAAAATTACTATTGGCGGCACTGATCCGTCTGCCAACTTTGTGAAACTGGACGGACAGTTCGACAGCACCCTTGTTGGTGAAAGTGCCGGTGCATTTTCGGATAAGATTACTTTGGCACAGTTGCTGCAGATCGGGCAGAGCTTTGTTGGCGGATCCCTCGCGGCTGGAACTTCTGTTACGGACATGCTGGGTCGTATGGACCTGATCGGTGGCATTCTGACGGACGAGAGCGGAGTCGCGCTGAAGGCGGACGGAACCAAGGCGGCCAATGTCGGCGAGGTTCGGGTTATTGGTGATGCCGCCAATTATACCCTTGGCGCGGGCGAGGCACTCAGTTTCCTCTATGTCAGCATGGGCGATGTTGCGCTGGATGTAGGGGCTGTCGGTCTGGGCGTTGGTGTCGATATCAACAGCATTGATTTCGCGGTCGGCAATATTTTCGATGTTCTGGAGCAGTTTGCCATCAACATCGACGCGCCCGGTCTGGACGGGTTGTTTGACCTGCAAACCGGTGACATTTTCGATGCGCTTGCCGGAATCGGCGATATGCTGGTGTCTGTTGGCGAGATGTTCGCCGACCAGTTCGGATTCTTCGATGTTGAAATTCCGTTGATGAATTTCTCGTTGCTCGATGCGCTCGACTTCTCGTCCGATTTCCTCGATGCGCTGCGCGATCTGCGGCTTGACCCCGATTTCAACCTGACGACTATCAAGAATTTCCTCGAAAATATTTTCGGGCTGAACACGGTTACTCTGGATTGGGATGCGGTAGGCAACATTCTGAACTTCGACCTGAATCTCGATTTCCTGACCGACTGGGAGCAGACGCTTGCCTTCAACTTTGATCTGGCAAACTTGCTTGGCGGTCAGCTGGGGCCTCTGATCGGCCCGGATCTCGCCGATTTCCTGACCGGGTTTGTGGATGCGAGCGGCGACGGGGAACTGATTTTCGATCCGGACCTGTTCTTCAACTTCTCCTTCGGCATCGATCTCAGTACGATGAACCTGCAGCTGAACAACGTCGCGGCACCAAGCACGCAGCTTGGTGATCTGGCCACAGTGTTCGGGGTGACCCTGAACGGGCCGGGGCAGGATGATCTGCGGATTAAATGGAACGATTTGACCTCTGGCGCGTCCTCAATGGTCAATGTCGATCTTGATGGTGCGGTGACCCTGCAGGATGCGATCGACCTGATCAATGCTGCACTGGCGGCGGATATTGGCGCCAATGTTACCGCGACCTATGATGCGGTAACGGGTGAACTGACCGTTGCGGACTCCAATACCGATTTGACCGATGATACCGGCGTTCTGGCATTGTTCGGCTCTGCGACTGTTGCTGCGGATACCTCGGTTGATCCCTATGGCGCCATTGATCTGCTTGCAGGATTCACCGGTTTTGACGGCGCAGTGACGTTCGACGTGATCGTTGGCAATGCCGACCCGATCACCGTAGCGCTGGATGCCGAGGTCGGTCGCACCGAGGCCGGTTTCATCGACGCGCTCAATCTCAAACTGAGCGAGTTGAGCGTAAGCCGTTCCGCCATTTCCCCGACCGCCCTGCCGGGCTCGACAATTGCGCTGTCGCAGTTGATGCGTTTCTCCGCCGGTGGCACGCAGATCGAATTGCACGGGACCAATTTTGCCGCGGTGGCCGGATACGATCCGGTGGCCTTCTCGGTTCTGGGCGAGGATATCTCGCACGATGTGACCTTCATCATGCAGGAGCTGGGTGAATCCAATGCGGCGCGTCTGCTCGGGTTCAAACCCGATGTAACGTTTGACGGCGAGGCGCGCTCGAAACCGATTTATGACTCCCCGACTCTCGGGCGGCCTGTTGTCTATATGGATACCAACGCCACCGAAATTCGCGGCGAGATTACCGTAGGGGCGCCGGACGGGTTGAACCTGACGCTCTCTCTTGGTCCGCTGGAGGCGTCGGTTGTCGATGGCAGCGCCTATATTGGCGCCAGTACCGGGAATGGTGATCCGGGGTATATTTCCCTGACGCTCAACGATATCGACGGGAACGATAACGGACAGTACGACCTTTCGAATTTGCCGGATGTCTCGAATTTCCTCGATCTGTTCAGTCTTGAAACGGATATTTCTATCGTTGTCGATTTGCCGTTCAGCGGCGGGGCCGGTTTGCTCGATCCTTCGACTGACGGGCTGACCTATGAATCCTGGTTGCTGAAAACCCCGACAGGCGGCAGCCTTTCGGGATTCGATATCGCCAACCCGGGTGCGTTCTTCGATGGTGATCTGGTGCAGTTGTTCCTTGATGGCAGCTTGAACCTCGACACGCCGCCGGCCTACCGGAACTTCAGTCTGGTATTGCCGGACTTCACGGATTTCTTTGCCAACTTCAATGTTCTGGACTTCCTGAATGATCCGCGGGCCGTGTTGGGCGGTCTCGATATGATCATGAAGACCATTCAGGGGCTGTACGATGATTATCTGGCGGATATCAATCTACCTCTGATCGGAGATTCCCTTGCCACCGGCGTCGGGTTCTTCGACACCTTCCGCTACGATTTTATCGAACCGGCTCTGGCTTTTGCCGAAACACCGGATGCCAATGGAAACCTGCCGACGACGGTCGATATCATAAACGGATTCCTGAACGACCTGCTGAACGATTTCCTCGGCACATCCGGCCAGTTGATTCAGGCCGAGTTGTTCACGGCTGGCACACTGGCTGACAGTTATCTCTATGGTGCGATTTCGTTCAACGGCGAGTTGTTCCGCGAAAAGCTCGACATCGACTTCGATTTCGGCGTTCCGGGGCTGGATATCGGCGTCGATCAGGGTAGCGCGATCGAGCTGGTGGCGGATTATACCATCAATCTGGGCTTCGGCATCGACAAGAACGGGTTCTTCCTGTTGAACGACACCGACGAGCAGGAAATCTCGATCAGTCTTCTGGTGGATGCCAACGATTTCTCCGGCTCGATGAATGTTCTCGGAGTTCTGGGGCTGGAGGCCGCGGTCGATACGGCCAGTGGCGGAGTGGCAGAAGTGACTGCGTCACTGGGGGCCGACCTGTTCGGCACGGCCGGCACGGATCTGGGCCGTGACTATAGCGGCGTTACGCTTTATGGCGGGGCTACGTTCGAAAATACCGTTTATGTGCCGCAGATTGACCAGAGCCAGCTTATTTCGTTCAGTTTCACGGCATCTGCCGACGTCAATATCGGACTGCGCGCGATGATTACCGATCCGACGACCGGAAACGAGCTGGAAATCGGCGGGGTTGCGATCATTCCGAACGTAACCACGGATTTCGTATTCTCCGGTACTTTCGATTCCGCGACAGACGATACCTTCCAGTTGACCTCGCTCGCTTTCGTGGATGTGAGCGTTGATGCAACCACGCTTTACGAGACCCTGCTCAAGCCGATTATCGATCCGATCGAGCCGATTTTGGGGCCGCTTACCACGCTGTTCGACTGGCTTAATACGCCACCAATGCTGTATGCGAAACAGGCTCTGACAGCGGCCTTCCCGATTTTCGGGCTGGTGGACACGATTGCTCAGCTTGTTGACTATATGGATCAGCTGGCCACAAACAACGGTATCATCAATTTCGGAACTTTCGATTTTTCCGGCTCGATGGGTGGTATTTCCAACGGGAGCAGCTCGTTGACAGGCTTGTCTAGCGGAGATGCGCAGCGGGATTCTTCGAATGCTACCGTGATAGACGGAACATTTTCCGGCACGGGCCTGGAAATCGGGATCCCGTTGCTGACCGATCCGTTCATGGCGCTCAATCTGTTGCTTGGCAAGTTCGATCAGGTCGATCTGGTGACGGCGAAATTCACCCTGTTCGACGCAGACTTCTCGATCGATCCGGTACAGCAAATCCTGAGCGCTATTAGCGCTCCGGGTTGGGTATCAAGTGCGATTTCCAGTGTTTTCAGGGCGGGAATCGATCTGGAGTTGCGCGCCGGTTTCGAGGTCGGGTATGACCTGAGCGGGATCGTCAATTTCATGAATACCTACGATCCGGTGCGTTTGCTGGATGGCGTGTTTATCAATAGCGAACCGGGTTCGCTTATTTATGTCAACGTGAACGGATATTTCGATCTGAATCTTGGAATCGCGGGTCTGAACAGTTCGTTGGGCGGATATTTCTCGCTGAATTTCAATGACCCGAATGCAGACGGAAAATTACGCATACCCGAGCTGATTGCACTACTCGATGCAGGTATCGGTAGCGGTGATCCCATTGATTTCCTCGGCTACCTATTCGAGGGGGAAGCGGGTTTCCATGCCTACCTGAGCGTCTGGGCCGGCATAAACCTGCCTTGGCCACTGCCGGATTTGAAGTGGAGTACAACGGTATTTAGTGTCAATGTAACCACCAATTTCGGCGGATTCGCCATTCCGCCGCAGATTTCCTCGGATCTTGCCGGCGGGACGCAAATGCTGAACATCGGAGCAGGTGCCGGTGGCAACATGAGCACGATTTCCAAGGATGGAAACGATACGGTTGTGATCACCGGAAGTTCGGTGGCATTCAGCAGCAACGGGCAGTCCCTGCTTCCTGCCGATCTTTCAGGCTCCAGCGCGGTTATTATTCCCGCAGGTAACGGTGACAATATTATTGACCTGTCCGGCCTCGGCAGCAGCTATTCACCGACGATTACCTATACCGGAACCGGAACCGACACCGTCACGCTGCCGTCCAGCGGCTTGCACGTGATTTTTGCCGGCGAGGGCAATGACACTATTACGGCGACGGGCAGCCCCGGCGCGACTTATGTGGTATTTGCCGAGGGCGGATCCGATAACGTCAACATCAACGGCGGCAATACTATCGTCATTTCCGGCGACGATTTCGGCATGCGCGATCTGTTCCTGACTGAATTTGCGCAAGGAAACGTGTCCGAAGCGCGGGTTCTGGAGATGCTCGGAATCAATCGTGACGGCACCGTGAATGCGGCGCGTCCGGCTTACTACGATACCGGCAATGGCAAGGTGAATCTCGCCGGGCTGATGAGCGGCTTTACCTCCGGAACGCAGCTCAATGCGCAGGGTGATGACGAGGTGATAACCGTTGCCGGAGGCAACCAGATTGTCCTGACAGGCAATGGCGACGACCTGATTACGGTCAATGGCAGCGCTTCGTCCGGCACAGTGACAATTATGTCCGGTGGCGGCGATGACCAGATCGCGGCCACTGCAGGGACCGTATTCGTCGAGGGCGGCGCTGGCGAGGATCTGATGATCTTTGGCAACGGCAACAATACGGCCTATGGCTGGGGTGCCGAGGGCGAGACGGCCGACCTCGGATACCTGATGCGCATGGACGGGGATGACATTATCATCGGTGCCGCCGGAAACGATGTATTCTACGGCCAGTATGGCAAAGATATCATCAGCGGCGGTCTGGGTAATGATACCGTGGACGGCGGGCGTGACAATGACGTGCTGTCGGGCGGCGTTCTGAAAGTTGTCAATGCCGCAACTTCCGCCACCATCGATCTGACACTGCCCGGTGCGCTGGACCTGTTGCAAACCAACATCATCGCCGAGACCGAAGATCTGGCCGACGGAACCGATACGGTTCGTGGTCAGGGCGGGCTGGATGTGCTGTTCGGTGGCGGTGGCGACGATACCCTCGAAGGGGGTATCTCCGCAGATATTCTGATCGGCGATTTCGGCAAGATCGGCATTTCCGGCAACCGTATTGCACAGACCTTTATTTCGACCGGCCTGAGTTCGACTTTCGCAGGGAGCGACAACCTCGACGGTGGCAAGGGTGACGACATCCTTGTTGCGGGTGGAAGCAACTCGGTCAATCCCGAGGTAATCACCGACCTTGAAGGCAACAACACGATCTTCGGCGATTTCGGCGAAGTTGTCGGTACGCGTATTCTGGAGGAGGTTTTCGAATACCGCACGATTTCCGCCGCCTCCGGAACGGTTGACCTGATCACCACAGGAAACGGCAACGACGTTATTTTCGGTGGGGAGCGCGCTGACGTTATCAACGCCGGTATGGGCGCGGATATCGTCTTTGGAGACCTTGGCAATTATGTCGTGTCGCGGGGCGAGATGACAACCGTTGCCAGCACGCTTGATGGCGATGATGTGATTACAGTCGGGGATGTTCTGCAGACCGATGATAAAATGGACATCGTTCTTGGTGGTGGTGGTAGCGACACGGTAACCTCCGGTGACGGCGGGCTGGTGTTCCTTGCCGACTACGGCAGTATGAAGCTGAATCCGATCGCGGTGAACGCCCTGATGGGGCTGGAACCGCTGGCCCCTGGTGCGTCCCAGGATGATATCGATTTCTACAACGGGCAACTGGCGCTGATTGCGCGGCTGTTCGAAAATATGGAATCCGTTACCGACACGAACGCCGGCGGCGATATCCTGACCAGCGTAGACGGTGTAACCTACGCTGTAATGGGCGCTGGCAGCGATAGGGCAACCCTTTCGGGTAGCGGCCTTTCCTATGTGCTTGGCGATGACGGCAAGATGGCCTTCACCCGGGCCAACAGCACCGATCCGGCCTCCATAACGATGGAGAGTGTCGCCAATGCCAATGCTGGCGATGATACGATTTCCACCGGCAGCGCGCGCGATGTGATTATCGGTGGCGATGGCGCAGATACGCTCGATACGGGCGCCGGTATCGGCATTATGATGGGTGACAACGGGATTGTCGTCCTGACGGACGAGGAGACGGCGCTGCCGATCTCCATGACGACCAAACAGGGTGCCGGAGACGGAATTGACGATGTAACCGGCGGTAGCGGTATCGATTTCGCGATACTTGGTGGCGCGGGTGATACCGCTGCCCTCGGCGACGGGCGAAACTATGTCCTCGGTGACGACGGCTCCATCCTGCTCGCAGGCACTGCTCCGACCGTGACGCTGGAAACCATGGCTTCGACCAATAGCGGGGCCGATAGTATCACAACCGGCGCCAACCGCGATGTGGTGCTGGGTGGTGACGGTGGCGATACGATTGCCAGCGGAGAGGGCCTTGGCATCCTGATGGGCGACAGCGGCAAAGTTGTCGTTGACGAGGGCGAAACAACGCGCCCCGCCTCGATGGTGACAATCCAGAGTGCCCGCGACGGTGCGGACAATGTGACGTCGGGTGCCGGTATCGATTTTGCTATTCTTGGTGGTGCGGGTGATACCGCGGATATGGGCGATGGCGTCAACTATGTGCTTGGCGACGACGGCTCCATTCTTGTCGCGGGCTCCGGTCCGGCAACGGTGGCGCTGGAAACTGCGGCTTCCACCAACGGCGGTGCGGATTCGATTACTACGGGTTCGGGTCGCGATACGGCTATCGGCGGCGATTTCGGTGATACCTTTGTGCTTGGTGAAGGCGACAATGCCGTGCTGGGTGACAGCGGTAAGGTCACTATTACCGAGGGCGCAATCAACCCGGCAGAAATGGCAACGATAGCCAGCGCCCGCGATGGCGATGATAACGTAACCACCGGTGCCGGTATCGACCTCGCCATTCTTGGCCTCGGGGCTGATACAGCACAGCTGGGCGATGGTGATAACCGGGTCATCGGTGACAGCGGGATCATCCGCACAACCGGCGTGCCCGGAAACGAGTACATGGAAACTACCGATCCGGCAAATGGCGGAGATGACGACATCACAACCGGCGTTGGACATGATATCGCCATGGGGGGGCAGGGTGTCGATACGCTGACTACCAATGCCGGATATGATGTCGTTGTCGGTGACAACGCGATCATCCAGAAAAACGGTGCGGGCGGGCTGCATACGCTGCGCTCCCTGACCGGAGATTATGGCGGCAACGATGTGCTGGATAGCGGTGACGGCAACGATATTCTGGTTGGCGGTCTCGGCGATGATCTGATTACCGTCGGGAACGGCGAGGATGTTGCACTCGGGGATCTCGGGGATGTCGATTTCCGCAATATCACCGATGTTGTCAGTCTTTCGATTACACGCGGCGATGCCGGCGGGAATGACATTATTACGGCCGCCGGAACGACGGGGGATAATGTTTTGTTCGGCCAGTCGGGCGCTGACACCATTACCGGCGGTGAAACCGACGACTGGATCATCGGTGATCTTGCCGAGATTACCTTTACCGATCCGCGCACAGCCTATCCCGGCCAATCCGCGATGGACCGGGTCAGTTTTGTGAACTTCCTCAGTCCCGATCTGGGCTTCGATGATGTCCTGAACGGCGGCGCCGGCAACGACTTCCTGCTTGGCGGGTTCGGCGCGGATCTGTTGAACGGTGGCGACGGGCAGGACTTCCTGCTTGGCGATTCCATCCGCTTCTATCGCGATATCCAGCCCGGAAGCCCGCTTTACGAGAAAATCCGGCTGGAAACGACCTATGCCTATGTCACCGGCGGCTACGATGTGCTGACCGGTGGTGCGGGGGCCGACGTGATGGTCGGGAACCTCGGGCCGCACCTGTTCGTGGGTAATACAGCCGCCGATGCGCTGTTCTCCGACGGGTTTGCCGGCCTGTTCGGGGCCAACCTGCCGAACGGTTTCGGTGGTGTGGCTGCGGATGTGCACCGCGAACTGATCAAGGCCAACTTCGCCGGTTCCGGCCCGCTGGATATCGTTTCCAACGCGCAGTATGACCAGTCGATCGGGGTTTACCTGAGCACGGCCACGGTATTGGCGGCTATCCAGGCGGACTTCTCCAGCACTCCATTCGGGGAAGGGGATTACGAACCTCTCGCCGCGCGATCCGGTCAGGCCTCTTTCGAGGAGCTGGGCGCCGTCTCGCAGTTTTTCTCCAGCGAAACCATTATGCGCCATCTGGCCGAATTGATCCTGCTGGACGTCGATGCCGACCTCGCCAAAGAGGACATTCTGCGCCTGTTCCGCATCTATATGACGGATCAGGGTGGCGCTCCGAGTGCGCTCCAGATGACCATCTTCAACAAAATGCTGGGTAAGCTGCTGGAAACGCTGGATGATGGCGAAAGTGGTGTATACAATAACGCAATGAACGCGCCGGAAGAACCGGCGCAGGCAGCGGCAATGAACTGATGCAATAACCGACAAGGGAATAATAATGTCCGACAATCCTGATGTAGATAAAGCGGTCCACGGTGTTTCAATCGATTGGGACGACAGCGGAATGGAAAGCCTGTATGCCAATATCGGCACGGCAACCGCCAACCGCGAGGAGTTCTTCCTGCTGTTCGGCACGCACCAGAACTGGCGCGGCAATGCCTCCGACAACAAGGAGCTCAAGGTCAAGCTGTCCAAGCGGGTCGTTATGAGCCCCTTTGCAGCCAAACGTCTGGCAATCATCCTGAACCAGTCGATTGCCGCCTATGAAAAGCAGTTCGGGAAAATCGAAAACTGATACTAGCATCGGGCCTCGGGCAAAATGATTGAATCCGGTTCTATCAGCCTGCTGAGGCCCGACCATTCGCTGGAAATCCTGCACGGCGCGGCTCTCCCCGAGGAGGTTCGCGCCGTTTTGCCTGAACTGGCCGGAAAACGCCCCGCTGCCCGCAAGATGGGCGAGCGCCTGCTGGCCAGCGCGCCGGTTGGCGCGGCCGGCTGGGCGATCTGGCTGTTCGAGAAGATGCCGGAGGACACCAGCCTGCCCGACCTGCTGAAGGCCGTGCAAAAACAGTCACTGGAAATGGTGCCGCAACCGGCCCCGCCACCCGCGGAAAATCCCGCCAAGGACATGCTGGACGCTGCGGCGACGGCGGCTCCGGTGCCAAGGAAAAACCGTATTCCGCTGTTCCTGAGCAGCCTGATGACCAACGGCGCCTATGGCGAGCCGTTTGTGGCCCGTATGCGTGCGGGCAAGGCGCGCAAGTTCTGGTTCGGCAATCGCACCCACGCGGACGCCGCCGACGAGCTGCGCCAGATTGCGGCGGCGCAGTCGAAGGCAGGCGCTTCGCTGGTGGTGTTCAAGGCTGATGCGGTGGAGGAAGACGCGCTCGATGGTGCCCTTCTCTGCCAGAAACTCGGTGTCGGGACTCTGGCCTTGCAATTGCCCGAGGACCCGAAAAACGGCTTTGCGTTTTTTGCCACAGACCCGAAACCCGGAGCCGAGAACGGGTTGCCGGACGCCCCCGCCCTGATTGACCTGTTGCAACGGGGCGGAAAGGCCGCTGGCAAACGCCCGGCCAGCTGGCGGCGGGCGATTTTCTGGACGGCTCTGATTGCCCTTGTCATATTCCTTGCCTGGCCTGTTCCGCTGAAAATTTCCAGCACCGGTCAGTCTATTCCCGCAAGTGCCGTGACCGCTGCGCTGACGACGGGTGCCTATCTGGAACAAACCATGGTGCGTCCGGGGGACGAGGTGCGTGCAGGCGATATCCTTGCCACCTTCCGCTCGCCGGAACTGGAGCAGCAGAAGGCCGAGGAAGAACTGAACGAGATGGTCGAGAAGATCAACGCGCAGGAAGCTCTGGCGCAGGGGAACTACGCCGAGTTCCAGCTGGCCGAGCAGCGCGGAAGCATTTCGACCCTGCGCCTGAAACAGCTGGCTGAAAAAATCGACCAGCTCACGGTTCGCGCCCCGGTGGACGGTCGCGTGACAGATGCGCTGCCCGTCGGTATGCGCGGGCGTTATATCCAGCCGGGCATGGCGGTGGCGGAAATACAGGATAACGCGAAATTCGATTTGCTGGTCGAGGTCGCGGGGCTGGATGCGCCCCTGCTGAAACCCGGACAACAGGGTCAGGTCTATTTCCGTGGTCTGAGTGAAGAAATCTATCCGGTAGAGGTGATGTCGGAGCCGGTGTTGCGTCAGGACCAGAATACCGGCACCAGCTACCTTGAAATGCGGGCGCGTATCGTTGGCGGGGATCAGGAAAAGCTGCTCGTCGGACTGTCCGGTTTCGTCAAAATCGAAGTAGGGCAGGAGCCGAACATCGTCGCGCTCACCCGTTATGCCGTGGAATATGTTAGGTTGTTTGTATGGAAATACCTTGGCTTGCACGTCTGAACACGGTTGATCTGCAATGTTCTGCAGAACGGGACCGGATGCACTATCTGGCCCATGACCGTGTGACCGGCAAGATTTACCGCGTGTCCGCCGAGATCGCGCGGGCCGTGGCCTATTGCAAGCAGATCGGGCGCATGGATGCGGCGCGGGTGGACAAGGAAAAGCTGAAGGTTGCTTTCGGTTTCCTCGGCAGCCTGCAGAACATGCACAAGACGGAGCTGTCCCGCCGCCCGCCGTTCAACCCGCTGTTCGTCAATATCGAACTGTTCGATGTCGGTCCGTATCAGCCCGCCTTGCGGCCACTGGCGCGGATTCTCGTCGGCCCTGTCTATATCGCTTTGCTCGCCACACTGCTGTTGGTTGCCTTCTGGCTCGGAAGCTGGAGCGACTGGCAGATCATGGCGGTGTTCAAGAACGTGTTTTCCCTTTCGGCCATCGCGACCTTTGCCGTGGTCGCGCCGTTCCTGAAAATCCTGCATGAACTGGGGCACACTCTCGCGGCCACCCGTTTTGGTGTACGGGTGCGCAAAACCGGACTGTATCTGATCGCGCTTTACCCGATGCCCTATGTGGATTGTTCGGATGCCGACCTGTCCGCCACGCGCAAGCAGCGGATCATCATCAGCCTTGCGGGGCTGTTTACGGATATTATCGTCGCGTTGCTGGCCTTTATTGCCTGGCATTTTGTCGAGGGCAGTTTCCTGAAAACCCTGCTCGGCAATATTTTCATGTTTAGCTCCATCAACTCCATTCTGTTCAATGCCAATCCGCTGATCAAGCTGGATGGTTACTATGCTCTCGCCGATACGCTCGGCCTGCGGAATATGTATACGGAGGCTTCCCGCAGTTTTCGCGGTATCCGGCGCAAGATCACCACCCTCGGCAAGGATGGCAGCTTCCCGAAAACCCGCAGGGCGCGCTGGCTGGGGCTCTATTCCTTCGGGTCGGTCCTTTACAAGACGAACATGATCCTTGGCATCATGTGGGTGATGCTGCCGAAATATTTCGGCCTCGGTTCGTTGCTGGCCCTGTGGGGCGGCTATATGATGTTCATCTCGCCGATGGTCAGCGGACGTGCAGCGGCACCTGCAAAGGGCAAAGCGCGGAGCTGGCCGTTCTGGCTGCTGCTGTTCACCGCGCTGGGTCTGGCGCTGATGTTTATCAAGGTTCCGTTCCGTGTGGTGATGCCGGTGCAGGCAGATGTCGGGGGGCGCTATAGCCTGCAAGTCGAATCCGCCGGATTTATCCAGACGCACGCGGCCGAAGGGGCCGTCCGCGCCGGTGATGTTGTTCTGGAGCTTGTAAACGCCGACCTTCAGGATTTGCGCCGACTGCAGGAAACCCAGTTGAGCACCGCACAATATGCTTACGAGGCGATCAGCGGTGCCGATCCCGCAGGTGCGATCGTGGCGGCCGAACGCCTGCGGGCGGCCCGGACACGGCTGAAACTGACGGAGGAGCGCATTGCCAATCTGACCGTGCGTGCGCCCGCCGACGGATATTTCGCGCCGGACTACACCCGGATAACGGGGACCTATGTTCCAGACGGCACCGCGGCAGGGGTATTGTTCCCGCGTGCCGATGTGACCTACGTCGCAGGTGACTTTCCGGAACGCTATGTCGAGAAATTCCAGAACACTCTGCCGCAAGCCGAGATGCGGATAAACGGGGTATATCTGCCGGCCACAGCCGTGCGGTCGATGGATCTGGTGCAGCGGATATCGCTGGATTCAGAGACCGGCGTGCGCAGCTACAGCCTTTCCATGCAGGTCGCTGGCGACCCGCTGGAGCTGAAATATGCCGATATGTATGCGAAGCTCACCTTCCCGAAAGAACCGCTTTATCGGCACGCCCAGTTCTTCATCGCCGGACTGGTGCAGAAATTCCGCGACGCGAAACTGCGGCAGAACTAGGCCCGCATGGCGGCCCGCACCTCGCGTTCCAGTACATCGAGAAACCTTGACCGGTCGGCCTTGCCGAACGGTTTGCCGCCGCCCTGCCGGAAGGGGTCGGCCTCTCGCAGGTCGGCCATCAGGTCGCGCATGGCAAGCTGGTTGCCGATGTTGGCGGGGGTAAAGGCGTCACCGTTATGGCGCAGGGCGCGGGCGCCGGCCTCGATACACTTGGCCGCGAGGGGGATGTCGCCGGTGATGCAGATGTCGCCCTTGCCGATACGGTCCGCGATCCACATGTCGGCCACGTCCGGCCCGTCCGGCACCACCACGGTTTCGACCAGCGGATGCGGGTTCGGGCGCAGGCCGCCATTGGACACGATATAGACCTTCAGCTTGTGCCGGTCGGCCACGCGCAGGGTCTCGTCCTTCACGGGGCAGGCGTCGGCGTCGATATAGATGTCTGTCACGGTATTTCCCCGATTGCCAAATGTGGTCCCGCCGCCCATCATAGCGCCAAACCCGCATTCCGAAAGGCTTCCCGATGAGCGATTTTTCCAAAACCCGTGCGATGTTCGAAATGCCTGACGGCATGATCTATCTGAACGGAAACTCGCTCGGCCCGCTGCCAGTCGCCGCGAAAACCCGCGTGGCGGAGGTGGTGGCCGATGAGTGGGGCAAACTGCTTATCAAGGGGTGGAACAAGGCCGGCTGGATGGCCCGCTCCACGCAGCTCGGCGACCGGATCGGGCGGTTGATCGGCGCGCCCGAGGGGACGGTGATTGTCGGGGATACGCTGACGATCAAGGTCTATCAGGCGATTTCGGCGGCGCTGGAGATGCGCCCCGAGCGGCGGGTGATCCTGTCGGACAGCGGCAATTTCCCGACCGACCTCTATATGGCGCAGGGGTTGATCGGGACGCTGGGCGGGGACTATGAACTGAAGGTGGTCGCGCCGGAGGAAGTCGAGGTGGCAATTGACGATAGTATCGCGGTGCTGATGCTGACCGAGGTGGACTACCAGACGGGGCGCAAGCATGACATGGCGGCGCTCACGGCAAAGGCGCATGATCGCGGTATTCTGACTGTCTGGGATCTGGCGCATTCAGCGGGGGCAGTTCCGGTGGATCTGACGGGCGCCGGGGCGGATTTTGCGGTTGGCTGCACCTATAAATACCTCAACGCCGGACCGGGCGCGCCCGCATTTGTCTATGTCGCGCCGCATTTGCAAAACGAGGTGCGGCCGGCGCTTTCCGGCTGGCTGGGGCACGAGGCGCCCTTTGCCTTTGACCTAGACTATCGCCCCGATGCGGGGATCAACCGTATGCGGATCGGCACGCCGCCGGTGATCGCTATGGCCGCGCTGGAGGCGGCGCTGGATGTCTGGGAGGGCGTGGATATGGAGGATGTCAGGGCGAAATCCATCGAACTGTCGGATCTTTTCATCCGCGAGGTCGAGGCGCGCTGCCGCGAAGTCACCGTCGCCTCGCCGCGCGACCCGTCCGGACGCGGCGCCCATGTGGCCCTGCGCCATCCCGAGGGATACGCGATCATGCAGGCGCTGATCGCGCGCGATGTGGTTGGCGATTTCCGCGCGCCCGACGTGATGCGTTTCGGGTTTACACCGCTTTACCTTGACG
>WFTU01000034.1 GCA_015485375.1 Paracoccaceae bacterium
GCTATAGACGCCGTTTTTCAGGATTCCGGCCTTCTCGCCGGCGATTTCGCGCAGGGTCTCGCCCAGATATTGTTGATGGTCGATGCTGATCGGGGTGATGACGGTCAGGCGCGGGGTCTCGATGACATTGGTTGCATCCAGCCGCCCGCCAAGACCGGTTTCCAGCAGGACATAATCGGCCGGAACACGGGAGAAGGCGAGCAGGGCGGAAACGGTTGTGATCTCGAAATAGGTGATCGGCTCGTCGCCGTTGGCGGCCTCGCATTCGGCCAGAATTTCGCTCAGGTAGTCCTCGGAAATCACCTCGCCAGCCAGAACGATACGTTCATGGAAACGGGCAAGATGGGGGGAGGTGTAGGCGTGGACTTTCTCGCCCCCCGCCTCCAGCCCCGCGCGGATCATGGCCTGCGTCGAGCCCTTGCCGTTGGTTCCGGCAAGGTGGATCACCGGCGGCAGGTGTTTTTCGGGATTGCCCAGCGCGTCGAGCAGTCGGTGGACGCGGTCGAGCGTCAGGTCGATGATCTTGGGGTGGAGCGCCATCATGCGCTCCAGGATTATGTCGCTGTCGCTCACGCGGTGGCTTCCGTTTCGGCCGCTTCCTCGGCAGGTTTGGGCAGATCGCCATGCACCTGCGGCGGCTGTTTCATCAGCATCAGCAGAATGGTGATCAGCTCGTTGCGCATGTCCTTGCGGTGGGTCACGCGGTCAAGGACACCATGGTCGAGCAGGTATTCGGAACGCTGGAAGCCCTCGGGCAGTTTCTCGCGGATGGTCTGTTCAATCACTCGGGCACCGGCAAAACCGATCAGCGCGTTGGGTTCCGCGATATGCACGTCGCCCAGCATGGCGTAGGAGGCCGTAACCCCGCCTGTGGTCGGGTGGGTCAGGACGACAACATAGGGCAGGCCTGCCTCTTTCACCATTTCCACGGCAACGGTCGAGCGCGGCATCTGCATCAGGGAGAGAATCCCCTCCTGCATACGCGCACCACCGGCGGCGGAGAACAAAACCAGCGGGCATTTCAGCTCGATCGCGCGCTCTGCCGCGGCGATGATGGCATTGCCGACATACATGCCCATGGAGCCGCCCATGAAGGAAAAATCCTGAACGGCGCAGACGACCTTCATGCGGCCCATCTCGCCCTCGGCCACCAGCATGGCGTCTTTTTCGTCGGTTTTCTTGCGCGCGGCTTTCAGGCGGTCGGGGTATTTCTGCTGGTCCTTGAAGGCCAGCGGGTCGATGATCGGCTCGGGCACGTCGACCTCGACAAAAATGCCGTTGTCAAAGACCGAGGCCAGACGCTCGCGCGCGGTCATGCGCATGTGGTGGCCGCAGGAGGGGCAGGTGTTCAGCGCGTCCTTGAGTTCTCGGTGGAACAACATGGTGCCGCAGTCGTCACATTTGGTCCACAGGTTGTCCGGCGTTTCGCGACGCGAAAACAGCGAGTTGATTTTCGGACGGACGTAGTTGGAAATCCAGTTCATATGGCCTGCTGCCCTTTGTTATGTGCTGGTCCGTTAAATAATCCGCCGAGTGGCGGATTGCAACGCATCTAGCGCCGGCGGCGGTGGATAAACAGGAAAACACCATAGATTACGACCATCGCGCCCATGGAAATCAGCAATCCTGTGCCGGTTTCGGGGCTTTTGGCGTCCTGCTGATAAAGGAACAGGCTGACGCCGCTCAACTGGCCCTGCACGTTCAGGAAAACCATGACGATGGCATTGTTTGCGAAATGCAGGCCCATCGCGGCAGAAAGCGTTCCAAGGCGGTAGGTCAGATCCGAGGCGATCAGCCCGATCAGGGTTGCAGTGGCCACAACCAGCCATGCGTTATCCCCGAAGGTCGCCGGATTCCAGTGCATGGAACCGAACAGGAGCGAGGGGATCACCTGCCACGCGAAGCGGCTCTGGAAACGGGCGGCAAGCTGTTGTTGCAGGTAGCCGCGAAACACCAGTTCCTCGGCCGAGGTCTGCAGCAGCACGAACACCAGACCGAGCGCGGCGAGGGGGAGCCATGTCAGAACCGGCCATTGCTGCGTGACATCCTCGGTCGCGAAGGTCACGGCGGCATTGGCGGCGCCCAGCGCCAGAACGATGGTGGCCGCGGTAACCCAGACGCCCTTGTCGATGCGGCGGGACGGGCCAAGCACGCTGCGCAAATCACGTTTGTGCAGGAAGCGCAGAACCAGCGCCAGCACCGGAATCATCATGGCGAGGATGCCGAGTAGGGCCATGGTGCCGAAGGGGCTCTCGCCGGTTTGCAGTTCAAACGCCAGTCGGGAGCCGAGGCCGGGCTGGATACGCTCGCCCAGAAACAGCAGCAACATTGAAAGGGAAACCGTTGTTGCCAGAAACAGGATCGCGATCAGCACGAAGCCAAGCAAGGTGCGCCACAACCCGCTGCGGGCGCGGGCGGGTTCGACGAAGGCATCAAAGGCAGGCGGGAATTTTGTCGGCATGAAATTTCCTGTTTGAAAGTTTCGCCAAGCTACCAAGCGTTTTTTCCCGCGGCAATGCTTGAGATTCGCCCGCGCTTTCCATAATGCTTGTGGCAACAGAAAATCCAGCAGGAGTTGCCCGCAATGAATTCCGGTCCCTTTGACAAATCGAAACTGCCCAGTCGCCATGTAACCGAAGGACCGGAGCGTGCGCCGCATCGCTCCTACCTTTATGCTATGGGCCTGTCGGACACCGAGATTCACCAGCCGCTGGTCGGGGTGGCGACCTGCTGGAACGAGGCAGCGCCGTGCAACATCTCGCTGAACCGTCAGGCACAGTCGGTCAAACAGGGGGTGAAGGTTGCGCTGGGGACGCCGCGCGAATTTACTACCATCACCGTCACCGACGGGATTGCGATGGGGCATGAAGGGATGCGTTCGAGCCTCGTCAGCCGCGAAGCGATTGCAGATACGGTGGAACTGACCATGCGCGGCCATTGCTATGACGCGCTGGTCGGGCTGGCCGGTTGTGACAAATCGCTGCCGGGGATGATGATGGCCATGGTGCGTCTGAACGTGCCGTCGGTTTTCCTTTATGGCGGGTCAATCCTGCCGGGTCGTTTCGAGGGGCATGACGTCACCGTTCAGGATGTATTCGAAGCGGTCGGAGAACATCAGGCCGGCAATATGACCACCGAGCGGCTGGAGCAGCTCGAAGCAGTGGCCTGTCCTTCCGCCGG
This sequence comes from Paracoccaceae bacterium, assembly GCA_015485375.1. Classification (GTDB taxonomy): domain Bacteria; phylum Pseudomonadota; class Alphaproteobacteria; order Rhodobacterales; family Rhodobacteraceae; genus NORP23. The sequence goes on from WFTU01000034.1 coordinate 3,181, forward strand.
TGCCTGTGGCGGGCAGTTTACCGCCAACACTATGGCATCGGTTTCCGAAGCGATTGGTCTGGCGCTGTTCAATTCGGCCGGTGCGCCTGCGCCTTACGAGAGCCGCGATTCCTATGCCGAGGCGTCGGGCGAGGCGGTGATGAACCTGCTGAAACTCAACATCCGCGCGCGGGACATCGTGACCCGCGAAGCGCTGGAAAATGCCGCGCGGATCGTGGCCTGCACCGGTGGCTCCACCAACGCCGGCCTGCACCTGCCCGCGATTGCGCACGAGGCGGGGATCGAGTTCACACTGCAGGATGTTTGCGACATCTTCCGCGAAACGCCCTATTTCGTCGACCTGAAACCCGGCGGGCAGTTTGTGGCAAAGGACCTGTTCGAGGCCGGCGGAATTCCGGTAGTGATGAAGGAACTGGACAAAAAAGGCCTGCTGCATCGCGACTGCATGACCGCCTCCGGCCGCACCATTGGCGAGGAAGTGGACGCCGTGACCGGCGATGCCGACGGCAAGGTGATCTATCCGATCGAAGCGCCGATTTCCGAAACCGGCGGCGTTGTCGGGCTGAAAGGCAATCTGGCCCCGACCGGCGCGATTGTGAAAATCGCCGGCATGACGCCCGAGCAGCTGTCGTTCACCGGCCCTGCCCGAGTGTTCGAATGCGAGGAAGACGCTTTCGCCGCTGTGCAGAACCGCACCTACAAGGAAGGCGAGGTTCTGGTGATCCGTAACGAGGGGCCCGCTGGCGGTCCGGGCATGCGCGAGATGCTGGCGACCACCGCTGCGCTCTCCGGTCAGGGTATGGGCAAGAAGGTGGCGCTGATCACCGACGGTCGTTTCTCCGGCGCGACGCGCGGGTTCTGCGTCGGCCATGTGGGGCCGGAAGCGGCGCATGGCGGGCCTATTGCGCTGGTGAAGGATGGCGATATCATTACGCTCAATGCGGAAACCGGCGAGATTTCGGTGAATGTCTCCGACGAGGAAATGGAAAAACGCCGCGCCGACTGGAAAGGCCCGCGCGAGACGATCTATGCCTCCGGTGCGCTGTGGAAATACGCGCAGCAGGTGGGCGAGACCCATCTGGGCGCGGTGACGCATCCGGGTGCAAAAGGGGAAAAACACATTTATGCGGATCTTTGATCGCATAAACCGCAGGGGGGCGCTGCTGGTTCTAACCGTCATTCTGGCGGGTTGCGCCGGATTGCCGACATCGGACGGGCAGATGTTCCCCAGTCCGATTCCGCAGTCTGTAGTGGTGACCGCGGGCGATGTGGACGTGGTGATTGCCGCCCCGCCGGGGTTCTGTGTCGATCGCCCGACCATCGACGAAAATCCGCGCGGCGTGTTCATGTTCCTGAGCGACTGTCGACGGGTCGAAGACACCGGACAAATGGGCCGGATGCCGATTTCGGCCCTGCTGACAGCCAGCGTCTCGCCCTCCGGACTGGCCGGGAGCGAGAACGGGTTGAAACCGGCACTGACGGCGCTGGGCGAGTTCCTCGCTTCGCCGGTCGGGCTGTTTTCCATGGGCAAAAGCAACGTCGACGGCGCGGTTTCGATCATCAAGGCGAAACAGTCCGACGTGGCGCTTTACATCCTGCTGGAGGATAGCGCGTTTTCGGACGAGGCAGGTGCCTCCAACCGCTACTGGCGGGCGTTTACCGAGATTAACGGGCGTCTGGTGGCGCTCTCGGTCACGGGCTATGCCGACAATGACGAGGAAGAGGAACGCGCGCTGCGGATCATTCGCGCCTTTATGCAGGCGACGCGCGATGCGAATGCGGCTGTGACCGGAAGCTGAGCAGATGGCCCTGTTCACCCGCAAATCCGCCACACCGCAGAAACAGCGGCGTGAAATCCCCGAAGGGTTTGTCCTGCCTGCAAAAACACAGTGGTCCTATACGCCGCGGCTTCTCGAAAACGGGTTTGGCAGCGGGATCACCGGCATTGTGCTGACGGGGACCGAGCTGGCCCCGCGGGTGAATCTGCATCACGACGGAAACGATGCCGAGATGGAAATCGGCGCGCGCGATGGCGGACTGGAAATGGGTTTCGGCCATTTCAGCGGCTCTTTTCTTTCGCTGGCGCTCGGCATGCCGGAGGATGGCGTGCGGGGACTGGGGCGGAACGATCTGGTGCGGATCGCCCTGCACTCCCGTGCGGCGGAACCATTCAAGGCCTATGCGCGGCTCAATCTGGCCTACGGGCCGAATACGGAACAGATTGTGCGGATGATCGATATCGGTACGGACGAGAGTTTTGCCGAGTTCGATATTTTCTACTCCGAATTCGATCCGCAACGGGCTTCGGATGCCTGGATCGACCTGATTTTCAACGAACCTTCGGGGCGGCGGTTCACGCTTTCGGATGTGGTTATCCTGCGCCGCGTGCGGGCATCACTCTAACGCGGGGGTTGCTTGCGGGATTCGGGCAGTCTACCGTTCGTTTACAAAATCCATTTTGAGGTAAATTGATGAAACCGTTCCTTTCTGCCGCCACCATTTCCCTGTCCCTGATCGTTGCCCCCGCCCTTGCACAAAGCGCATCTTGTGGCGGGTCCTTTGCCGATTTCATGCAAGGCGTGAAAGCCGAGGCGTTAGCAGCTGGCTACGATCCGAGCGCCGTCAATGCAGTGGTGAATTCGGCGCGGCTTGACCAGAAAGTGCTGTCGCGTGACCGTGCGCAGGGCGTGTTTCGCCAGACATTTCTGGAATTTTCCAAACGCTCGGTCAGCGGCTATCGCATGACCAAAGGCGCGCAGAACATGGACCAGTATAGCGCCACGTTCAACCGTGCGCGCTCGGAATTCGGGGTTCCGCCAGAGGTGATTACCGCCTTCTGGGCGCTGGAAACCGACTATGGCGCTGTGCAGGGGGATTTCAACACGGTAAACGCGCTGGCAACCCTCTCCTATGATTGCCGCCGACCGGAACTATTCCGCCCGCAGCTCATGGGTGCCATCGCAATGGTGGAACGTGGCGACCTTGATCCGGCCACCACTACCGGCGCATGGGCTGGTGAAATCGGCATGGTGCAAATGCTGCCCGCCGATATTCTGGTTAAAGGCGTGGACGGCGACGGCGACGGGCATGTGAGGCTGAAAACCAGCGCGCCGGACGCAATTCTGACCGCAGCCAACCTGCTTCGCTCGCTCGGCTGGCGCGCGGGGGAACCGTGGCTGATCGAAGTAACCGCGCCGGACAGCACCCCGTGGGAGAAATCCGGCCTTGGCACCAAGCTGAGCGCGGCGGAGTGGCAGGCACTGGGATTGCGGGCACGCAACGGCAATATGCCAGCGGGGACTCTGGAGGCCTCGCTTCTGCTGCCGCAAGGCCGCAAAGGACCAAAGTTCCTCGCCTTCCGTAATTTCGATGTCTATCTGGAATGGAACCAGTCGTTTATCTATTCGACGACGGCAGCCTATCTGGCCACCCGCCTTGGCGGCGCGCAACGCTATGCGGCAGGAAATCCGGATCAGGGGCTGGACGATGCGCAGATGAAACTGTTGCAGCAGAAACTGGCCGCACGCGGCTATGACGTGGGCAAGATCGACGGAATTCTGGGCGCACGTACGCGTGATGCAGTGCAGGCGGAACAGCTCCGGCTGGGGCTTCCGGCCGACGCATGGCCCACGCCGGCGTTGCTGTCGAAACTTTAAACCGGAACCTGCCCGTACTTCGCGCGTTCCTCGATCAGGTCGAGAATCAGGGATTGCAGATCATTGATCCGCGTCAGGTAATACTGGCGCGTTTCCGGCGGCAGCGAACCGTCGTCCGCCGCCAGTAAAGCCATAAGCGTATCGATTTCCTCGCGCGAAGCGCTGATCTGCTGGGTGATCTCGAAATAGCGCAGGCCATAGAAATTGGCGAGGCGCAAGCCGTCTACATCCGCAGTGCAAACGGGGTTGAGCTCGTCACCGCTGCGGCCCTTGGCATAGGCGTTCGGGCGGGTGCAATACTGTTTCAACCCCTCCGCACGGCCTTGCAGCCAAGCGGTCAGGTCCGGCGCTATGCCGAAATCGGAGCAGGATTCCCGGTGGCGCTCGATATAGCTTTCAAGCTGGCCGTTTACTCCGTCCTGATAGCCGATCCCCTGCCAGTCGCCATTGGTGCATTGTTCCTGTGTCAGGCTGGCACAGGCCGCCAGAATGAACAGGGGTGTGACGACATAAATCGGCTTGATCATAACGAAATCCTTTATCTTGCGCTGGCTCCAGCATATATCAGGGCGCAAATCCTGTGTAGGATTTATTCCGCAGCCGCCGATTCCGGCAAACATTCGCCCAAGGGGAAGCTATAGATGTTTGGTCTTTCGTGGGAAGTCACCGGCTGGTGGATTGCGGTGGTTACCGTATTGTTCACCGCGCTGTTTTTGGTCTATCCGGATATCGACCTTTGGGTCTCTACCCGATTCTACGATCTGGAGGGCGGATTTGTCTGGCAGCATAACGCCGTGTTCCAGTTTATCCGCATGACCCTGATCTATTTGCTGGCCCTGTTCGGCCTTGCCAGTGTTGCGATGTTGTTGCGCAGCTGGGCGATCGGCAAGCGCCGCGCAGTGGCGGTCAACGTCTGGGGCTTCATCGTTACGACCTTTCTGGTCGGGCCGCTGTTCTTGGCAAATTCCGTCCTGAAAACCTACTGGGGCCGTGCCCGCCCGCGCGATGTGGCACCCTTTGGCGGCGACAGCGCGTTTACGCCACCCTGGCTGATGACAGACCAGTGCGACGTGAACTGCTCCTTCGTTTCCGGCGAGGGTAGCGCGCTGGCGGCGGGGATTCTGGTGCTGGCGATTGTGGTAGGCCCGAACCTTCGCGGCATCTGGCGCTGGATTGCCGGGTTCGTCGTGTTGCCGCTGATGCTGTTCGGCATCGCCTTGCGCGTGATCGTCGGCGCGCATTTTTTCAGTGATACACTGTTTGCGATACTGCTGATGGCGCTGGTGACGTGGGTGTTCTACGGGTTGTTCAACATACAGAACTATCGCCATGACCTGACTTGGACGAACCTGAAAAAAGACCTGTCAAAGCCGCAGTGATTGCACGAAAGCGCGGTCCCCGTCGCTGCCAAGCTGCGCGATAGCGGTTTCCGGAGTCATCCAGACAGCCGTGTGCATCGGCTCGATCGGATCGGATTTGCGGATCACCGGACGACACAGATAGATGTGACAGACCTTGTGGGCGCAAAGGTCATACTCGGGCATATAGGTAAAATTGGAATAGACCCCGAGACGCCGCTCGATGGCTATCGTCCAGCCGGTTTCCTCGTAGGCCTCGCGGTGTAGCGCCTGTATCGGGCTTTCACCGGGATCGATGCCGCCGCCGGGGAGCTGGAATTCGGGGAAAGGCTCTTCCTGTTCGGTAATCAACAGATCGCGCCCGCGCCGGATCACCGCATAGGCGCCATGGCGGATTTTATAGGTAACGCCCTTGACCGGCGGATTTCCGAAACGTCTCATGCAGGCATTTCTGGCACATTCAAACGGGGATTTCACGCGAATTGTTTTGAGCCTTCTATGTAGCGGGAAAATCCCCTACTCTTGTCCGGATTTTTCGATTATCAGGCGTCCATGGCGAAGATCTGTTTCATTCTGTTGTGTCACAAAAACCCGGCCCAGGTGGTGGAGCAGGTCGATATGCTGACCCGTGCCGGAGACTTCGTAGCGGTGCATTTCGACGCCAACGGATCGGCGGCGGACTTCCGGATATTGCAGGACGGGCTGGGCGACAATCCGAATGTGGTTTTCGCCAAACGGGTGAAATGCGGCTGGGGGGAATGGTCGCTGGTGCAGGGGACGCTGAACGCGGTTAGTGCAGGATATGAATCCTTCCCCGAGGCAACCCATTTCTACATGCTCAGCGGCGATTGCATGCCGATCAAGCCGGTCAGCCATATGCACCGGTTCCTGCGCGAGAACGACAAGGATTTTATCGAACACAACGACTTTTTCGAGAGTGACTGGATCAAGGTCGGTCTGAAAGAGGAACGCCTCGTCTATCGTCACTGGTTCAACGAGCGGGCACGCAAGCCGCTGTTCTATGCCTCGGTTCAGGTCCAGCGGGCGCTGAAACTGGAACGCCCGCTGCCCGAGGGCCTGCAGATCATGATCGGTTCGCAATGGTGGTGCCTGCGCCGCGATACCATCGGCAAGCTTCTGGCATTGCTGAAAAAACGCCCCGATATCGTGCGGTTTTTCAAAACCACATGGATACCGGACGAGACGTTTTTTCAAACCCTCGTGCTGAATCTGGTGCCGCGCGGCGAGGTGGTGTCCCGCACGCTGACATTCCTGTCCTTCTCGGATTACGGATTGCCAACGGTGTTTTACGGCGACCACCTCGATTTTCTGCTGTCGCAGGATTACCTGTTTGCCCGCAAGATATCACCCGAGGCCGATGACCTGAAAGCGCGGCTGGCCGAGGAGTTCACCAGCGACAACGAGGTGCAAACCGGACCGGACGGGCGGCGGCTGATTTCCTATCTCAACAACCGCGGGCGCTCCGGCCATCGTTTCGGCGAACGTTTCTGGGAACGCGGCAGCCGGATCGGGCGGCAGAACACGCTTCAGGTGGTGCTGTGCAAGAAATGGCACGTCGGCAAACGCTTTGCCGAGGCTTTTGCGCAGGCGAACGGGGTAAAATCGCTCGGCTATGTTTTCGATGAATCGGGCACGGGGTTACCGGACCTTGGCGGGCTGGAACACTCGCGCCCGAAACGCAACCGGCATCGGCGGGCCTTCCTGAAGCTGCTCTATGAACAGCTCGACACCGACGCGCTAACCATCTGCATGGACCCGAGCAACCTTGAAACCCTCGCCGATTTCGCCGGAGACCGCTGCCACCTGCGGGTGCTGGACGTGGGCTGCACCTTCGATGACGACTATCTGGTCGGCCATGCCCAGCGCATCGGCCTGTCGGACGGACAGACGCAAACCGAGGTCAACAATGCCCTGATCGCCGCCCTGCACAACAACATTCGCGCCGATCACGAGGCCCTGCAGGAGATGGGGCTTCCGGCGCTGTTCTTCGTGCATGAAAAACACGATACCGATTCCAACGCGGTGGCCCTTGCCGCCTTCCTGAAAATCCCGCAACATCGGGCCGAAAATATCGCCCGCGATCTGTCTTTTGAATGAGGCCCACACATGCCCTATGAATACGACGAGGAAAACATCTTCGCCAAAATCATCCGCCACGAGATTCCCAACGATACGGTCATGGAAACCGAATACACGCTGGCCTTTCGCGATATAACCCCGCAGGCGCCGGAACATATTCTGGTGATCCCGAAAGGGTATTACGTGAATTACGACCACTTCGCGCAAGAGGCCACAGACCCCGAAATCCTCGACTTTACCCGTGTGATCGGTGCCATCACGCACGCCATCGGCGCGACCCCCGGAAACGGTGGCGAGGGCTACCGCCTGATTGCCAACGCCGGCCGCAACGGTGTGCAGGAGGTGCCGCACCTGCATGTGCATATCCTCGGTGGCCGACCTCTGGGCCGTATGTTACAACGCGCTGAATAAACGGAGAGCAAAATGACAATCGAAGCACCCGAAACCGAAGAAGTCACCAAAGCCAATGTCATGTGCGACGGCAATGGAGAGCATCCGCGTGTCTATCTGACCATTCCGGCCGACAAGGGCTTCGTCGAATGCCCCTATTGCGACAAGAAATTCGTCCTGAAGGCGGGTTCCGGCTCCGGCCACTGATATGGCGTTCGGCAAGGGGCACCATCTGCATCTGATTGACGGCTCGGGATTCATTTTCCGCGCCTATCACGCCTTGCCGCCGCTGACACGCAAGTCGGATGGCCTGCCGGTGGGCGCGCTCGCCGGATTCTGCAACATGATCTACAAGATGGTCGAGGATAATACCGGCCATGACGCGCCCACCCATGTGGCGGTGATTTTCGATGCCAAGGGGCCGACATTCCGCTCCGAAATCTATCCCGAATACAAGGCCAACCGGCCGCCTGCGCCCGAGGACCTCGTGCCGCAGTTCCCGTTGATCCGCGATGCAACGCGGGCCTTCAACCTGCCGTCCGTCGAACTCGAGGGTTACGAGGCCGATGACATTATCGCCACCTACGCCACGCAAGCGCGCGAGGCTGGCGGTCGGGTGACGATCATTTCCTCGGACAAGGACCTGA
>WFTU01000035.1 GCA_015485375.1 Paracoccaceae bacterium
CGGTTGCCTCACCCTCCGCCCACTGGGCAAAGGCCAGTTCCCCGGCTTGGTCGATCTTTCCATCCCCGATCCCGCGAGAACCATCGGCGTTAAGGTCGATGACAAGGAACCCGTCCTCCGGCGCGGCCCAGGCCGTCTGCTCGCGGAACCCGTCACCGTCAAGATCAAACGCCGCCTGCGTGCCGAAACTCACCTCCACCCCGTCGCCGTCGAGGTCGAGGATGACGGGTAGGCTCGGCGTGATGCCGTTGGGGCCGATACCCATCCCCAAGCCGCCGGAGTTCTGCGCGCCGCCCGCAGCACCCGCGCCAACCGCCGCCTCCGGCCCCTCGACATCGTTCACACCGCGATCCGAATATCCGGTCGGGGAAGCAAGCGAATAGTTCGGTTCCGTTCCGCGCCCACCACCTCCTTGTCCGGTTGTCGAAGACGCACCACCACCGGAACCATACCGGTCCGGCTCACCGCCCCGCCAGCTGTTGTCGTTGCCAGAGCCGGAACTGCTGGATATCTGATTGCTGGACGCCCCTCCCAGCAACCCAAGCTTCTGCTCTCGCGCGATTTGATCAAGTGCATTCAGTTCCCGGCCAACGTTGATGTTGTCCGGCGAATAGACGTTGCCACGCAGCCCGTCGTACCGTGTGCCTGTTGGTGCATTTGCAGAATTGCTCAGCGGAACCACGGAATGCACGGCAATGCTTTCACCAGTTGCCGAATCGGTCCAGGAAACCGTGTCCACCGCGTAGGAGACATCCTTGTAGGGGGCGATTTCCATGGATTCCGTGGACTTCGTCAAACCCAAGGGTGACGCCAATCCTCCCATCCACGGGTAGGAAGGGGCGGGGTTCGAAACCAATGGGCCGGTTGGTGTTGGTGTCCCGTTAACTATTCTATCCACTGCCCATTGGACCTTATCTTCCCCATAATAAGCTCCGGCGACTCCCCCGATAATAGCGCTTAACCCAATCGTAAGTGGATTTGCCGTAACCAATCCCGCGGTCCCGCCAGCTACGAATCCTCCTATAATTCCGCCCCCAACTGCGCCGCCGATACCTGCAGTCTGAACAACCACATCACCAGTTGTGCCATTTCGGTATGCGTCGATGACGTCCACGCTACCAATTACGACAGTTGTTACCGGCCCTCCCAGCTTCCCGACGGCCTTTATTCCAAGCTTTTCCACCGCGACAAATTTTGCCGTGACAACAGAATTTACCGCAATGGACGTTGATACTGGCAGGCCAAAATTAGGATAACTGTCGCTATTTGCGCTTTCGTTTAGGTATTTCTCACCCGCCATACTTCCCTCCATACTGACATGCGGCCTTCACCATTCCCACCAACGTTAAAAAAACGGTCATTCCAAAAAACCAGGCTGCAGCACCTCCCAATGCCGGAAATATTGGCCAAAACAGTATCAGCGCAAAGCCCGGCCAGCGCGGGTCATAGGTTTCCGGAACGTCAATAAATGCTATCGCCATCAATATTGTCGAAGTTGATACACCAAACAAAATCGCCAGGAGCGTATCTTTTGAAACGCGCCTGCATTTCCGTGGCGCTGCAACAGTCCTCCAATATCCGAAAGAAAAACCTGTCACTGTTACCGGAACAGAGACTAAAACGCTCAACACTGTTGCAGAATATGCAAGGTAAGAATCAAAATCGTTGTCCAAAAGAAAAGAAAGTCTTTCGTTTAAGATCGGAAGGTAAGAGTCAAGATTGGCCGCAACAACTTCCAAATCCGGAAGAAACCACAGTGCGTATGCAGCTGAGATTGCAATAGCAAGTGATATCAAAGAAAATGCATTACTGAATTTCCGATAATCTTTCGTTTCTTCGGGGTGCGCTGGAGAGGCGGCCCGGAGCCTCTCTGCGAATGTTTTTTTCTCAGTCAATTTCGCCCCCAAAACAATCGCCGCGCAATCCCTTGCAATGTATTCTTAACTTTCTTGCCGAACAAAAGACATGACGGTTTCGATGGGTCTGCGGCCCATGTTTCTGTATCCCGGATGCGGTCGTTCGGTGTTGTAATACACCAACCATGCGTCGAGGTCGGCCTGCAGCGCTTCGACGCTGTCGTGAGACAGGTCTCGCGCATCTTCACCCGGAAGAACTCGTCCAGCACGGTGCGGTTGAAACGCTCGACGAAGCCGTTGGTCTTCGGTGATCTGACCCTGGTGCGCCTGTGCTCGAGGTCGCCCAGCTCGAGGTAGAGCTCGTAAGGATGCTTCTCGTTTCCCTCCGCGTCCGCGGCGCGCACCGCATCCCATTTTCTTCCGACCAGTCCCCAGAAAATCAGCGGGGTGAGAGTCGCAAAAAAAGCCTTTGTAACCGGCGTCAGCGGGTGAAAGCCGTTGAGCGGACCGGCAAACAGGATCATCTGGGGCAGTCGGCTCAACTCGAAAACGAAACCAAAGGCGGGGATCGTCAGCATGGCCAGCACCATCGCCCAACGTTGCCGCCGGGTGAGACATGTCACCAGCCGCCCCGCCCTGAGAGAAACGATTGCCCAGACCACCAGCGTGAAAAACGTGTAGGGAACATAGATGATGACCCAGCTGCCAATGCCGAAAATCCGGCGGATCACCACCCATGTGTCGCTGATCCCCGAAACGGTGCCATACATGCCGTCATAGGCGAAAATTCCGGCATAGTTTTGGTCGCTCAACCAGATGGCAAGGCTGGCGATGATGTCTCCCCCGAGCACATCGCTTGTCAGGATGGTCAGAGCGAGTATACCCAGAGGGTGATACAGGAAAAATCTTTTCAGCCGGTTTCTCATCTTAAATCTCTTGTCGACGCAAGAACAGCGATCCTGCAAGACATGGTCGCGGTTCTTGCCGCAAGCCACGGTACCTTGAACGGAAACCGACGGCCAACGAGGCCGCAAGCGCCCCGGCAAAGGCCAACACTGAAACCCGGATCACTCGTCCCCCGCCCTCATGCGCAATCACCCCGGCAGAAACATTCTTGGGGGCGAGTATGAACAAGCACAAGGGATGGCCGTCAACAGGCTTTTCTCCTTCCGCGCGAGCAGCCGACATGAGAGTTCGATGACCACGTCGATGAGGCGCTTCATGTTCAGGAAAGCCCGCTCAGCCGCGTGCCTGAACTTTTCCTCGAAAAACACCGCCTGTGAAAACCGGCTTCCGCCGGCGCTTGCAAGATCGGTTGCCTCACCCTCCGCCCACTGGGCAAAGGCCAGTTCCCCGGCTTGGTCGATC
>WFTU01000036.1 GCA_015485375.1 Paracoccaceae bacterium
AGAGGGTATAAGCATGTTTTACCGTGAAGCAGGCGATTTCAAGACAAGCTACGCCGCCGACAGCCAGACCTTTCCGATCAAGCTGGACCGCTACGGCTATTACACCACACTGGTCGTCGCCTTCCTGTTCGTGCCGCTGGTGATCTCGGATTACTGGGCCAACGCGCTGCTGCTGCCCTTCCTGATCTGGGCGATTGCCTCGCTCGGCCTCAACATCCTGTCGGGCTACTGCGGACAGATCAGCCTCGGCACCGGCGGTTTCATGGCAGTAGGGGCCTATTCCTCCTACAAGCTGATGACCGCTTTCCCCGACCTCAACATCTTCTTCGTGGTGCTGCTCTCGGGCGTCATTACCGCCGCCGTCGGCGTGCTGTTCGGCCTGCCGAGCCTGCGGATCAAGGGGTTCTACCTCGCCGTGGCCACGCTGGCAGCGCAATTCTTCCTCGTCTGGCTGTTCAACAAGGTGCCGTGGTTCTACAACAACTCCGCCTCCGGCCAGATTTCCGTCCCCACCCGCTCCGTGTTCGGCTACGAGGTCACAGGCGCCGAGGCCAACTCCGAAGCCAAATACCTGTTCATTCTGGTGATCGTGGTGCTGCTGGCCTACGTCGCCCGCAACCTGACCCGCGGCCGCATCGGCCGCAGCTGGATGGCGATCCGCGATATGGATATCGCGGCGGAAATCATCGGGGTGAACCCGCTGAAAACCAAGCTCACGGCCTTCGCCATCAGCTCCTTCTACATCGGCATCGCCGGCGCGCTGTTCTTCTCCGTCTATCTCGGCGCGGTCGAGGTCGGCGAGGCCTTCGGCATCCAGAAATCGTTCCTCGTGCAGTTCATGATCATCATCGGCGGCCTCGGCTCGATCTTCGGCAGTTTCATTGGCGCGGCCTTTATGGTTATGATGCCGGTGCTGTTGAAAAACATCATGGTCGGGCAACTCGGCTGGGCAACGGATATCGCCGCCCATTTCGAACTGGTCATCATCGGCGGCCTGATCATCCTGTTCCTTATTCTGGAACCGCACGGTCTGGCCCAGCTCTGGCGCCTGACGAAAGAGAAACTCCGTCTTTGGCCTTTCCCGCACTAGGGGCCGGCCAAATCATAAGCCACCGGAAAATCCCGGGGCATCACCTGTCGTAACTTTAAGGGAGGACGACATGAAACTAACCAGACTGGCATTATTTGCCGCCGCAGCGATTACCGCTGCAAGCCCGATACTGGCCGGGGAACTTGTATTCCCGTCGCTCAGCTATCGCACCGGGCCTTACGCCGCCAACGGAACCCCCGTGGCGGACGGCTTTGCCGACTATTTCACGCTTCTGAACGAGCGTGACGGCGGCATCGGTGGCGTGCCCACCAAGGTCATCGAATGCGAAACCGGTTACTCGACCGAAAAAGGCGTCGAGTGCTACGAATCCACCAAGGGCGAAGGCTCGCTGGTCTACATGCCGCTTTCCACAGGCATTACCTACCAGCTGATCCCGAAAGTGACCGCTGACGACATCCCGATGCTGACCACCGGCTACGGCCGTACCTCGGCTGCCAACGGTGCGGTGTTCAAAAACGTATTCAACTTCCCGGCCAACTACTGGCAGGGTGCGTCGATCGCGATCAACCACATCATCGATCAGGAAGGTGGCGACATCAAGGGCAAGACAATCGCGCTGCTCTATCACAACTCGGCCTACGGCAAGGAGCCGATCCGCACGCTCGAAGCTCTGGCCGAGAAGCACGGTTTCAACCTGACCCTTCTGCCCGTTGACCATCCCGGTCAGGAGCAGAAATCGCAATGGCTGCAGATCCGCCGCGAACGTCCCGACTATGTCGTGATGTGGGGCTGGGGTGTGATGAACCAGGTTGCCATCCAGGAAGCCGCGAACATCAAGTTCCCGATGGATAAATTCATCGGCATCTGGTGGTCCGGTTCCGAGAACGACGTGATCCCCGCAGGCGCGGCGGCTGACGGCTACAAGGCCCTCACCTTCCACGCTGTCGGCACCGACTTCCCGGTATTCGACGACATCCAGAAATACGTCGTTGATGCAGGCAAGGCAGCCGGTACCGGTGAAAACGTCGGCACGGTTCTTTACAACCGCGGTATGTACGGCGCCATGCTGGCAGCCGAGGCGGTGAAAGTTGCGCAGAAAATGTATGGCGTAGCCGAAATCACCCCGAGCCAGATGCGTGACGGTCTCGAAAACCTCGTGATGAACGAGGAAATCGCCTCCGCCATCGGCTTCGGCGGCTTCGGTCCGAGCTTCGAGGTCTCCTGTGCCAACCACGGTGGCCCGGGTCTCGCAGCTGTCCAGCAGTGGGATGCGACCAATCAGAAATGGAATCTGGTCACAGACTTCATGGCACCTGATATGGACGTCATCCAGCCGCTGATCGATGAAGACTCCGCTGCCTACGCAGCCGAGAACAACATCACTCCGCGCGACTGTAACTAAACCGATCTCTCCGGCCCTCACGGGGGCCGGAGACCCCAATTCGTTTTGACATTTTCCAACCGCGAGACAAACCGATGCTGGATGCGACCAAAACCGAGACCCTGCTTGAGGTCAACAATATCGAGGTGATCTACAATCACGTTATCCTCGTGCTGAAGGGGGTTTCCCTGTCGGTTCCCAAGGGCAGCATTACCGCCCTGCTCGGTGGAAATGGCGCCGGCAAGACCACGACGCTGAAGGCGATTTCCAACCTGCTGCGCGCCGAGCGTGGCGAGGTTACCAAAGGCACCATCGAATACCGCGGCCAGCCGATCACCGATTTCTCCACCACCGCAATGGTCAAAAAAGGCGTTATCCAGGTCATGGAAGGCCGCCATTGTTTCGAACATCTGACGGTCGAGGAAAACCTGATGACCGGCGCCTATACCCGCAAGGACGGCAAGGCCGCCGTCGCGGCGGACCTCGAAATGGTTTACGACTATTTCCCCCGCCTGCGCGAACGCCGCAAAAGCCAGGCCGGCTATACCTCCGGCGGTGAACAACAGATGGTCGCCATCGGCCGCGCCATCATGTCCCGCCCCGAAACCGTGCTGCTGGACGAACCCTCCATGGGCCTCGCCCCGCAACTGGTCGAGGAAATCTTCCAGATCGTGAAAGGCCTGAATGAAAAGGAGGGCGTCTCCTTCCTGCTGGCCGAACAGAACACCAACGTCGCCCTGCGCTATTCGCACTACGGCTATATCCTCGAATCCGGTCGCGTGGTGATGGATGGCCCCTCGGACGAACTGCGCGAGAACCCCGACGTGAAGGAATTCTACCTCGGCGTCTCCGAAGAGGGCCGCAAATCCTTCCGCGACGTGCGCTCCTACCGCCGCCGCAAACGCTGGCTGAGCTGATGCCGGACGCCGCCAGAACCCCCTGCCGTACACCGGCCGAGGGACGCGACGGCGTCACCAATATCCCGACGTGGAAGTTCGACCTGCTCCGTCAGACCATCCTCGACGAACTCGCTACGGGCGAGTGCCGCTGGTCCGACCTTACCGACAAGATCCGCGCCCGCCTGTCTGCCGCCGACCTCGAACGGATTGGCAAGCTCGGCTGGCACGTCGTCACCGTAAAATTGGAGATGGAGGTCCGCGGCGACATTCGCCGCACCACCACCGGCAGCCCGCAAATCCTGACCCTGAATTGAAGGACCCCCGATGACCGAATTCTACGACAAACTCGAAACCCGCTCCGCCGACGAACGCGCTGCCGATCTGGCCGATGCCCTGCCGCGCCAGATCACCAACGCCATGGAAAAATCTCCCGCCATGGCCGCGCACCTCGGCAATATCGACCCCGCCGCGATCCGCACCCGCGCGGACCTTGCCGAGCTGCCGGTCCTGCGCAAATCCGCCCTCGGCACCGAGCAAAAGGCCCGCCCTCCCT
>WFTU01000037.1 GCA_015485375.1 Paracoccaceae bacterium
ATCGGCAAGTCGCAAGGCCTGCAATTCGCTTTCGACACCAACGGCGCGCCTGACGGATTTGAATCGCTGGAGGTCTACACCACCCGCCCCGACACCCTGTTCGGAGCCAGCTTCGCCGCCATCTCCGCCGACCACCCGTTGGCCAAGGCACTGGAATCCGATCCCGACGTGGCCGCCTTCAACGCCGAATGCCGCCGCATGGGGACATCCGCCGAGGAACTGGAAAAGGCGGAAAAGATCGGGCTGGATACGGGCATCACCGTCACCCATCCCTTTGATCCCGATTGGAAACTGCCGGTCTACATCGCCAACTTCATCCTGATGGACTACGGCACCGGCGCGATTTTCGGCTGTCCGGCGCACGACCAGCGCGACCTCGATTTCGCCCGCAAATACGCTCTGGACGTAAAACCCGTGGTCTCCGCCACTGGCGAGTCTTATGAAATCGGCACCGAGGCCGTGACCGACGACGGCACCCTGATCAACTCGGATTTCCTGAACGGCCTGAACGTGACCGACGCCAAGGCCGAGGTCATCCGCCGTATGGAAGATGCCGGCAAAGGCAAAGGCGTCACCAACTACCGCCTGCGCGACTGGGGCATCAGCCGCCAGCGCTACTGGGGCTGCCCGATTCCGGTGATACACTGCGAAAAATGCGGGATCGTGCCGGAGAAAAAGGAAAACCTGCCGGTCAAACTGCCCGAGGACGTCTCTTTCGACCGCCCCGGCAACCCGCTCGACCGCCACGACGCATGGCGCAATACCGCCTGCCCGAAATGCGGCGGCGCGGCCCTGCGCGAGACCGACACAATGGACACTTTCGTCGATTCCTCGTGGTATTACGCCCGTTTCACCAGCCCGCACGCCGAAACCCCGACCGATCTGGCCGAGGCCGACTACTGGATGAACGTCGATCAATACATCGGCGGGATCGAACATGCGATTCTCCACCTGCTCTACTCCCGTTTCTTCGCCCGCGCGATGGCCAAAACCGGCCACCTGCCCGCCAAGGCGATCGAGCCGTTCAACGCCCTGTTCACGCAAGGTATGGTGACGCATGAATTCTATGCGACCGAGGAAAAGGGCCGCAAAATCTACCACAACCCGTCCGAGGTCATCCGCACCGCCACCGGCGCCACCCTGCGCGACACCGGTGAACCGGTCGAGGTCGGCCCCGTCATCAAAATGTCGAAATCCAAGAAAAACGTCGTCGATCCGGAGGACATCATCGACCAGTACGGCGCCGACACCGCCCGCTGGTTCGTCATGTCCGACTCCCCTCCCGAACGCGACGTCGAATGGACCGCCGCCGGGGCCGAGGCCGCTTGGAAACACCTGCAACGCATCTGGCGCATGGCGGTGGAAATCAATGACAGCGACTCAGACGGAACCGACGCCGACGCGCTGGCCCTGCAAAAGGCCACCCACCGCGCCATTGCCGACGTCACGGCAGGGATCGAGGGATTCGCCTTCAACAAATCCATCGCCAAACTCTATGAATTCACCAACACCCTACAAAAATCCAAAGCCGGCAAAGCGGCCAAAACCGAAGCCATGAAAACCATGGCCCAGCTCATGCAACCCATGACCCCGCATCTGGCCGAGGAAGTCTGGGCACTGCTTGGCGGGACCGGCATGGTCACACAGGCCCCGTGGCCACAGGTCGATCCGGCCATGCTGGTTGACGACACCGTCACCCTGCCGATCCAGATCAACGGCAAACGGCGCTCGGAAATCACCGTCGCCAAGGACGCCGACAAATCCGAGGTTGAAAAACTGGCGCTGGCGGATGATGCTGTGATCAGGGCTTTGGACGGCAAAACGCCGAAAAAGCTGATCGTGGTCCCGGGGCGTATCGTCAATGTTGTACTTTAACCGCCGCAGATTCCTGACTGTCACCGCCGCACCGCTGGTGCTGGCGGGCTGCGGCTTCACGCCGATCTACGGCGACGGCACCGCCGCCAACGAAATGTTCGGCAAAGTCGCCCTCGGCCCGTTCGAGGGGCAAACCGGTTTCGACATGCGCGAGCGACTCGAATCCCGCCTCGGCATCGCCTCCGACGCGCAATTCCTGCTGACGGTCGACCTGACAATCAACCGCAAGGGGCTGGCCATCACCCCCGACGGCTCGATCACCCGCTATAACCTCAAGGGCATCGCCAATTTCACTGTCGAGCGCACCGACGGCACCCGGGTCTACTCCGATACCGTCGAGGCCTTCACCGCCTACAACGCCACCGGCACCGCCTACGCCACTCGCGTGGCCGCCCGCGACGCCCATCGTCGCCTCGTAGTCACACTGGCCGACAAAATCGTGACCCTCATGGCCATTTCCGCCAAGGACTGGCTCCAGTGAAGCTGACCGCCCGCGACGCTGCCCGGTTTTTCACCAAACCGGATACGTCAAAGGCAGGGGTGCTGCTGTTCGGCCCCGACACCATGCGAATCGCCCTGAAACGACAAGACCTGATCGCCGCCATCACCGGCCCGAACGCCGAAGAAGAAATGCGTCTGACCCGCATGAACGGCGCCGAGCTGCGCAAGGATCCCGCCCGCCTGCAAGACGCGCTCAAGGCGCAGGGCTTCTTCCCCGGCCCCCGCGTGGTTCTGGTCGAGGAAGCCACCGACACCCTCGACAAAACATTCACCGCGGCGCTGGAAGACTGGCAACCGAATGATGCCATGATGGTCGTCACCGCCGGCCAGCTCAACGCCCGCTCGAAACTGCGCAAAACCTTCGAGGGCAGCGGCTCCTGCGTCGCCATCGGCATCTACACCGACCCGCCGGGACGCGAGGAAATCGAGGCAACCCTGCAAAAATCCGGCATCACCGCCATAGCACCCGAGGCCATGACCGACCTCACCAACCTCGCACAGGAACTCGACCCCGGCGACTTCCGCCAGACGGTGGAAAAACTGGCGCTCTACAAAATCGGCGACGACACCCCCGTCGCCCCTGCCGACGTCCTCGCCTGCGCCCCCGCCACATCCGAGGCCGCGCTCGACGATGCCGTCCACATGGCCGCCGAGGGCAACGCCGCCGCCATCGTGCCGCAAATGCACCGCCTCGCCGCGCAGGGCGTCAACCCGACCACCCTTTGCATCGGCGCCACCCGCCATTTCAAACTGCTGCACGCCGCCGCCTCCTCCGATCAGGGGCCGGAGGCCGCCCTGTCGCGCGCCCGCCCGCCGGTTTTCGGCCCGCGCCGCGACCGCATGGTCCGTCAGGCCCGCGCATGGGGCTCCCCGCGCCTCGAATCGGTGATCCAGCTATTGACCGACACCGATCTTGCGCTACGCTCTTCCCGCCCCGTTCCGGCCATGGCCATGATGGAGCGCGCCTTCATCCGCATCGCCATGATGCGCCCCCGATAGGAGAAAACCATGTATACCGTCATCGGCTCCCCCCGCACCCGCGCCATGCGCGTCTACTGGATGCTCGAGGAACTCGGGCTGGACTACGAAATGAACCTCGCCCCGCCCCGCTCGGAGGAGGTCCGCGCCATCAACCCCACCGGCAAGGTCCCCTGCCTGCTGGTTGACGACACCCCGATCTATGACTCCATCGCCATCATGCAGTTCCTCGCCGACCGGCACGAGCAACTGACCTACCCCGCCGGCACGATCGAGCGCGCAATCCAGGACAGCTACACCCAGTTCTGCGTCGACGAGATCGAAGGCGCCCTCTGGATGGCGGCCAAAAACACCTTCATCCACCCCGAGGAACTGCGCGTCCCCGCGATCAAACCCACCGCCAAACACGAATTCGCCACCGCCATGCAAACGCTGGAGGACCGCCTCGGCGACAACGAATTCGTCATGGGCGACAAAATCACCGTCCCCGACATCCTGCTCGGCCATTGCGCCAACTGGGCACAGGGTGCGAAATTCGAACTCCCCAAAGGCAAGGTCGGCGACTATTTCACCAGCCTGCTGGACCGCCCCGCCCTGCAACGCGCGCGCGAGAAAACCGGCTACTGATCCATGCGACCGCTCGGAAAAACCACCGCCCTGCTGCTGGTCATCGCGACCTTCGCCATCGGCTATCTGGTGTTTCGCTATTTCTACCAGATCAGCGGAGACTTCCCGTTTTCGCAGGAACTGATCCTCGTGTTCATCGGCGCGGTCGCCACCGTGCTGATCACTGCCCTGCTGCTGAACCAGCAAACCGAGCTTGAGCTGAAAAAGGAAGGGCAGGTCCTTCTGATGCAGCAAAAAACCGAGGTCTATTTCGCCCTGATCGACCACATCGGCGACATCGTCGAAAACAACCGCATGGACGCCGCCGCCCTCAACGACCTGCGTATCCTCAACCACAAGCTCGCCATGATCGGCAGCCCCGAAGTCATCCGCCATTTCAATACCGTCCTCGACGCGCTGGAACGCGCCAGCCGCGACGATTCGATCGTCACGAGCGAGCAGGCGGAAATCATGCGCAAACTGGCCGAGCTGACCTTCTACATCCGGCAGGACCTGCTCGGCACCATCGGCTCCAGATCGGACGAAGAACGCATTTTCGACGACATCGTCGCCAACAACCGCGACCTCGAACGCTAGTATTCCGCCGCCTGCCGCCCCGCCGCCAGACCCGTCGCCAGACATCCCGTCAACAGATACCCCCCCGTCGGCGCTTCCCAGTCCAGCATCTCGCCGGCACAAAACACCCCGGGCCGGTGCTTCAACATCAGCCCGTCCAGCACCTCGCGCGGCACACCTCCGGCTGTCGAGATCGCCTCGTCCAGCGGCGCAGGCCCGTCCAGCGCCAACGGCAAAGCCTTGATCCTCTGCGCCAGCGCCGCCCCCTCCGGCAACGCACCCGCCTCACGCAACAAAGCCACCTTCACACCCTTCAACCC
>WFTU01000038.1 GCA_015485375.1 Paracoccaceae bacterium
GGTGAGGCGTCCCCCGACGGCACGAAGTGGCGAGATCTGCAGGACGACCTGCGATACCGGTTCCCGTCGGACCACTTGCGCGCATCGCACGCATCGTCGCCCAGGCCAGACGACGAAGCTGCGACGACTGCCCGGCCTCGGGCGAGGTCAGCACCATTCGCGCCTCGAATTCGGTCATGGGAAGACTTGGGAACGAGTGAATGGTCATACGCGATCTCCCGGTTCGTGCGCCCGAAGAGTATTCACAATATGTGGATTGTCAATCTCGAAAATTCACATATTGTGTTGTCTGACTTCCCTCTACCGCGCCTCGCGCGTGGCTGCAGCAGACGAATCACCCGGCAGATGGCAGGCACGAGATTCGACAAGTATGAGCAACCCTTCAGGCTCGCGAAAGCCAGCCAGAACCAGACGGTTCGCCGATTCGGCGCCAAGCGCAGATTCGCCTTGAATCCGGACGGCAGGTGCGATTCGCGCCCCTTTTTCGCCTACACGGACGGCGCGATGGTGGTCCCGCCGTCCCGCCCGGGTCATTATTCGGCAGGATTCTGCCAGAGCGCGAAATTATCGCTATGCGGGAGTGGTAATTGCCATATCCGCGCCACATTGCTTCCGGAGGGTAGCCACATTCGGCGCGACAGTTTTCCTTGGGTGCGGAAAAATGAATGACGAAAAGCGGTTGGAGGCCGCGATCCGGACGGCTCAGGAGTCCGGTATATCCCTTGATTTGTTGCTGTACTTGTCCGAGGGTCTGGACGACAGCGCAACCCGCAAGTTGTACGGTAACGCGGTGTCCCTGCCGAGATATATAAAGTCCATGGTCACGCCAAACTTGTCGACCAGGACTGCGGCATTCTCGGGCAAGGGCCGGCGGTAGCCGCTTTCCCAGTTGGCGTACTGGGTTTCGCCAAAGCCGCATTCGGCCGCGAAGTCCTTCGCCGACAGGCCTGTCAGGCGCCGGATGGCGCGCAGTCGCATGCCAATCTCTCGGTGCGGATATTTGTCGGACTGTGCCATGCTTTACGTGTACACCTTACACAATTTGTGAACAAACGGTCGAGTAGCCGTTTGACGAGTCCACAATTTGTGGATATTCTCACTCTCATGAGTGATGCCGCGAAGATCATCAACCGCATTGGCCGCAAGCGTATCAGGCAGGCGCTGGGCGTCGGCGAAACGGCCATATCGAATGTCCTGTCGCGCGGCGGCCGGTTTCCAGCCAGCTGGTATGGCCCGCTCAAGGAACTCTGCGACCGGGAAGGTGTAGACTGCCCGATCTCGGCTTTCAACTGGAGAACCGGGGGGAAGTTCGCATGATATTGAAGGTCTTTGCATGGGGGACAGCGTGGAAGGTACTTGCGACTCGCTCAAGCAAATTCATCCTGCAGCTTGAAGACCTGTGCCATTCGGGGCACGGGAGGCGGTCGGCATGATGCGGGGACTGGTGAGCCGGACCGTGATGCAGATCCACGATTCCGCCGATCTGCCCGATTACCCCATCGCCCCCGACGAACGGCTCGAAGGCCACTACTTCGTGCCCTTCTGGTTCAACCGCTGGCTCAACAGCGACTTCCGCCTGCGGGCCAGTGCCGAGGTTCGCGGCTATGGCCTCGATCTGTTCTTCATCGCCCAGAACCAAACGCCGGTCGGCACCCTGCCCACCGACGACGCCGTACTCGCCAAGCTGTTGATGATCGACCTCGCGACCTGGAAGGATCTGTGCGCGCGCGAGATCGGCCCGCTCTACAACTGGCGCCCCTGCCGATGCGGCGACGCGATACGACTGATGCACCCGGTGGTCACGGAACAGGCGCTCGATGCGCTGAAACGCCGGCGAGACCAGATCGCGGCGCGGGAGCGCGAACGGGAACGCAAGCGGCTGATCGCACTGAAACGGCAGATCGTCGAGGCCGGAGGCCATGTCGGCATGACCACAAATCCCGACTATCTCGGCCGGCTCGATGCCTGGCTGCTCGAAAACTGCCCCGGCAACCGGACCCCGGCCCGGGTGCGCGAGGCGATGGAGGCGCTCGACCAGGGTTTCTGAAACGCGCCGTTTCCTTCCGGCGGAAGAAATCGGGAAGGACGGCGGAAGAAAACAGGAAGGACCGGGACGGATTTCGGAAGGAAGGGGACAGTCCGCGCGCATTCTCTCCGCGGAATTCCGCTCTGACAGGACAAGAAACGATATGAAAAGAAACGATAATTCCGGACCGCGCCGAAAGTGCCGGGCTACTGTGGACAACCCATGAGAAAGGCGCGGCAACGGACAGGGA
>WFTU01000039.1 GCA_015485375.1 Paracoccaceae bacterium
CTCGATGCCCGAACGGCGAAAGAGCTTTCGCCACCATCGCGCCGATGCGCGTCGGGTCTGGCGGGGAGGGGCGTTCATCTGGCGCGCCCCTTCTGATGGTCGCGGCGGCGCTCGACCTCACGCACAAGACGGCGGGCTATGACGGCAATGTGGGTCATACCTTTTCGCCCTCCGCATTGTCGTTGATGCCTAGTTCGCGGGCGGCTTCGATCACATACAGTGCCGCGCGGCCGGCATCGACCAGCAGCACCCGAACAGGGTTCGCATTGTCTTCGCGGCCAGTCTCGGCAATCCAGTTTCCGAGCTCTTCGGCCGGCCCCGCGAACCAGCGCGAAAACCGCCGCCCGTGATCGCCTTCATGGCGGCTCTGGAAGATCACCCCGCCCAGGAACACCCGGTGCGCAACCAGATCGCCGAGCGTTTCGTAACGCAGGCGGGCATGGCTAAGCGCGTTGAAGATAACCTTGTGCGCATAGCTGGGCGGCACCCCGCCGAGTTTGCTTTCGCCGTCGCCTTCCCCGCCGATCAGATCGAGCGTCATGCGCAACGCGAAGGCGTCGCGAATGGTGAATCGCCAGTTCTTGCGAGCGGATTCGTTTTCCGGGCCGCCATGGAACGGCAGCTGCTCGTGGCGGCGCAGGTTATCGAATCGTTTCTTGTCAGTTGCGGCGAGGTGCAGAAGTCCAGCAAGGCGCATGTCAATTCTCCTGTTTTGCAGCAGAATTACAGCCAACTATCTTGTGCTGTCAAGTTGCTGCGAAAATTTTACAAGCTGCACCCGGTCAGCGCTCTTGCCTCTACCCAGAGAGCGCCCGTTTTCCAGTCCGAGAACAAGCCGCCCCTGCATGTGTCGCAGATCACCTTGGCGGCAAAATCGGCGGCAGTGAGGCTGGGCAGTGCCATCATGTGGCGTTCAACCGCCTGCATTTCCTCGAAAATCAGGTCTTCCGCCTCGCTGTCTTCTTCGTCGTTGTGCCTGATCCGGAGCCGCTCATGCTCACGAAACAGGCTCAGAATAGGGCTATCTGCGCTTGCGAAAGTATTTCTGGGCAGCAGCACCAGCGGCGCGGCCAAGGCGGCGCGGCGGGTGACGCCGGGCAAAGCGGGATTGTTCGCGCGAACGCGGTCTTTGGGCATTGTGTCGGTCTCCCAGTCTGCTATGATCCTAATGGATCAATATACATGCTGATCCCTAGGGATCAAGGGGCAACATGACAGGCAACCAACTTCGGGCAGCGCGATCGTTATTGGGATGGACCCAGGCGCAGTTGGCGGATGCGGCTGGGCTATCGGTTCCAACGGTGAAGCGAGCAGAAGGAAGCGGCGCGATATCCGCGTCCGAAGAAGCCATTGCTGCAATTCGTACTGCCCTCGAAACTGCCGGGGTCGAGTTCATCCCAGAAAATGGTGGTGGGCCGGGGGTGAGACTTCGAAAACCTGGAAGGCATTGAAAAATAAGGAAATATAACCTGAGGAAGGGTCAAGGATCTATGAGAACGCCTGACGCAGCATCCATTGTCGTCGCGATAAAAGATTGTTTTGCAATTGATATTTGGGAACAAGATTTCTATGAGCCGTTCAAATCCTGCGGTGACCCAGAAGAGTTGATTTGGGGGTACAATAGCCACGAAACAGTTTATCGAGCCACCCTTTGTTTCAGTCTCATATCTCTAAGAAAAATGGCAGATTTTCTGGAAAACAAGAAAAAAAGACGTGATGATATAACGATCTCCGATTTCGGAATGGATTTCAAAGCTTTGACGGGTCAAGAGACTCTGATTGACGATCGGATGAGGGAGAAAGTGAATAAAACAATTGCCCACCTCACTCATCTCGGAGAAGCAAATAATGAGGATTTAGAGGAACTTAGAGCCGAACTTGAACGCTGTCGCCCGACGCTTGAAAAATTGGCCGACATTTTTTTTGACAAAATCAAAGTTTGATCAGGAACCATCCGACCGCTTCCGTCGTTTCTACCGCTCATCGCCTCATCCACTTGGAATCCAATACCGGTGCCGATCGCGCCTGTGGTTGGGCGTCACCAGTCAACTCAGCGCGACGGCGGCTCCAATCCGGGTTGATCAGCTGGCGCGCGGCGAACGCGTAGATCACGCAGTCCAGCGCCTCGGCGCGTTTGCCTGGGATGCGCTCGAAGCTGCGCACCGGCTGACCGCGCCGGTAGCGCACAACGGCGCGCTCGCTGGCAAGCTGTTCGAACCAGACCGGCGGCAGGTCGGCCGAGAACCGCACCAGCCCTTCGCGGGCAAGGCGGGCGAACAGCTGCGTCTTGATCGTGTCCACCCCGACGATCCACAGCCGCGCGCCGGTTTTCGTTCTGCTGCCGGCGCGTTCGATCGGCGGGCGGTTGCCGGGCGCGCCTTTGATCGCCACCACCTTGCGCCGGGTGCGCGGCGTGGCAAAGGCGGTCACTGCGTTCATGGTGGTGCCGTCGCCCGCGTCGATCGCCATCGCCTCGATGCCGATGCGCCCGCCCAGAGCATGCCGGAACCGCTGGCCCAGAAGCTCGTCAAGCGCCGCCCAGGTCTCGGGCGCATCCCACTCGCCCCATAGCACCTTGTGGCCGAGAATGAAGGCAGTGCCATCATCGCCCCAACCGGTCAGCGTAATTTCCAGCCGGTCGTGCTGAACGTCGCAGCCAGCGGTCATCGCCAGCACCGCCTC
>WFTU01000040.1 GCA_015485375.1 Paracoccaceae bacterium
CCGCGAACTTCGGCATGTTCATCGGTTCGTATGAAAACATGCGCGAACTGGCCCTGCGTATCCGCAAGGCAGCGATCGATCTGGGTGTGAAACGGATCGTGTTCGGTGAATGTGGCCACGCTTGGCGCGTTGGCTACAGCTTCCTGAATACTCTTGCCGGTCCCTGGGACTTTCTGGACCAGAACTATCCGATCCCGCAGCATATTCTGGAATTCACCCACGGTATGATCGAGCGTGGAGAGTTGAAATTCGACAAGTCGAAGAACGACGAATACAACGTGACGTTCCACGACAGCTGTAACGTCGCGCGTGCCTCGCGCATGGGCGACAAGCCGGGCGGGCAGTTTGAAATCCCGCGCGCCGTATTGCGTGCTGTTTGTAACAATTACGTCGATATGGATCGTGATACGATCAAGGAAAGCACCTTCTGTTGCGGGGGTGGCGGCGGTCTGTTGACCGACGAGATCATGGATCTGCGGACCAAGGGCGCAAGCCCGCGGATGACCGCGCTGCAACAGGTAACACAGGACCACGGAGTTACGCATATGGCCGCTATCTGCGCCATCTGCAAAACCCAGTTCTCGAAAGTTATGCCGCATTACGGATACGAGAGGGACTCGATCCTTTCCGTACACCAGCTTGTGGGAAATGCCATCATTCTTGATGGTCAGGAAATTGAAGAAGAGGCCGCGCCTGATGAGGCAGCCGCCGCAGTGGAGGTAAGTTGATGAACGATCAGGAGCACACATTCCGGCGCTTTGACGAAGGCGAGACCCCGGATGACTGGGATCTGGAAGAGAAGATTTTCGTGCAGGACACGACGTATAAGTGTCCTACTTACGTCCACAAGACACCGCCGTGTCAGGGTGCGTGTCCTTCGGGACACGAGATCCGTGACTGGCTGGCAATTGCCCGCGGCATGGACAAACCGGCCGAAGAGGGCATGGCATGGCAGGAATATGCCTTCCGCCGTATGGCCGAAGCCAACCCCTTCCCGGCAACCATGGGCCGCGTCTGTCCGGCGCCGTGTGAAGCAGGCTGTAACCGCAACGAGGTTGACGAATATGTCGGCATCAACGGTGTCGAGCAGTATGTCGGCGACTGGGCCAACGAAAACGGCGTGACCATGGTCGAGCCGGGTGCAGATACCGGTCGCGCAATCGCGGTTGTCGGTGGTGGCCCTGCCGGTCTGTCCGCAGCCTACTTCCTGCGTCTGGCCGGTCACCGTGTGACCCTGTTCGAAGCGAACGACAAGCTGGGCGGTATGATGCGCTACGGTATCCCGGGCTACCGGACGCCGCGTGATATGCTGGACAAGGAAATCGCGCGCATCACCGATATGGGCGTCGAGATCCACACCAACACCCGCGTTGGCACAGACGTTCCGATGGACGTTCTGGAAGAAAACTACGAGGCCATTTTCTGGGCGCTCGGCGCACAGAACGGCCGCCCGCTGCCCGTCGAGGGCTGGGAAGGCACCGAGAATTGCATCAACGGTATCGAGTTCCTCGATGCGTTCAACAAAGGCTGGGTTCTGGGCACGGCGCAGAAAGTGGTCGTGGTCGGCGGTGGTGATACCTCCATCGACGTGGCCTCCGTTGCCCGCCGTCTGGGTCACATTACCCATGTTGCCGAAACCGAGCATTCCGACGGAACGCTGGTCGATTTCACGGCGCAGGACGCAGCACATGTGCTGTCGCGCGAAGGAATGCAGGCCACGCTGACCTCGCTGTTCCCGATCGAGGAAATGACCGCTGCCGAGCACGAGCGTGAAGACGCGAAACGCGAAGGTGTCGATCTGCGCGGTGGCGTGATGCCGCTCGAAGTTCTGAAGAACGACGATGGCATGGCGATCGGCCTGAAGATGTGCGAATGCAAGATGGAAGGTAACCGTCCGGTTCCTGTTGAAGGCACCGAGTTCACACTCGAAGCCGACATCATCATCGCAGCGATTGGCCAGATGGGCGACTTCGACGGCGTCGAGGACATGGACTCCGGTAACGGTTTCATCGCCATTGAATCCGGTTACAAGGTCAAAGGTAAAGCCAAGCATTTCGCCGGTGGCGACATTATCAAGCCGCACCTGCTGACCACTGCTATCGGTCACGGCCGCATTGCAGCCGACACCATCACCGACTACCTCGACGATGGCGAGATCGAAAAACGTCCGCGTGTCGATACTCCGCATTTCAACCTGCTGGAAGAACTGCAGCGTCGCGGCCACGAACCCGCGCCCTACACCCACGAACAGGTGCGCGGCACGGCGGATGCGAACTTTGCGGTTCACAATTACGAAGACCGTTCCGACTCGCAGATCATCCCGCACACCGAGCTGTACAAAGGCCACTTCGCCTATGTTCCGCGCGAAGTTCGTGACGAGAAGCATATCGAGGGCGACGCCGTTCTTGGCAACTTCGAGGAACGCATCATTGCGTATAGCGAAGAACAGGCCCAGAAAGAGGGCGAGCGTTGCATGTCCTGTGGCATGTGCTTCGAGTGCGACAACTGTGTGATCTACTGCCCGCAGGATGCTGTGTCCCGCGTGCCGAAGAAAGACCGGACTGTTGGCCGCTATGTACAGACCGATTACAGCAAGTGTATCGGTTGCCATATCTGTGCGGATGTTTGTCCGACAGGTTACATCAAAATGGGTCTTGGGGAGTAATCATGAAACGGCTGTTAATCGCATGGCTGATGATCATCGGCCTTATCGGAGGCCCGGTTTTCGGTGAGGGGGTGTTTCCGGACATCCCCAAAGCCAGCGGTGAACCGCACCCCGAGGGGAACGAGTTCTGGCGGGTAAACCATCCGCGCCTGTTACGTCACGATCGTGACCTGACATTGCGCGAGGGGGAACGCGAGATCACGGCCTCTCTGGCAAGCTGTGTGGCGTGTCACTCGGTAAACGGGCCGGATTCCAAGCCTGTAAGCTACGAGAGTGGCGAATATTTCTGCCGGGTCTGCCATGATTATGCAGCCGTTCGCATCGACTGTTTCCAGTGCCACAACTCGTTGCCGCCGGAACTCAGCGAAGGTGCTATGCTCTTCAACGATCCGGTCGATGATGGCATGGCCACGCTTTTGGCCTATCTCGAGGGGGTAAAGTAATGGATGCACCCGAGTTCAAATCTTCCGGTTGCGGCGGCGGAAGCTGTGGCAGCAATGAAAAGGGCGCCGATATGCATCGCCGCGCGATCATCAAGGGTGGCGCGGCGCTGGCAACAGTAACGCTGGCCCCCGGTGTCACGCTGATGACGCTGGGCAGCGCGTCGGCCGAACCGGCCAATCCCGATGCGCGCTGGGGTCTGCTGATTGACGCCGCCAAATGCCCCGAGGATTGCAGCGCCTGTGTGACGGCCTGTTCCGAGGAGCAAGGCTGGGAGAATACCGGTCTGGAAACCGACCCGCAGTGGATCCGCAAGGTTCTGCTGAAGGATCTGGAAACGGGCCGGACGAACTCGCTGCCGGTTATGTGCCAGCACTGTGAGAATCCGCCCTGCGTGGATGTCTGTCCGACGGGTGCGTCCTTCAAGCGTCCCGACGGTGTTGTGCTGGTGGACAAACACCGCTGCATCGGCTGCCGTTACTGCATGATGGCCTGTCCCTACAAAGCGCGTTCTTTCGTGCATGAAACCGTGACCGGCCAGAAGGTCAACATGCCGCGTGGCCGTGGAACGGTCGAGAGCTGTACGCTCTGTGTACACAAAATCGACCGTGGCGACGGAACCACCGCCTGTGTCGAGGCCTGCAAGGCCACCGGCTACAACGCGATTATCTTCGGTGATCTCAATGATCCCGAGAGCGAGATTGCCAAGGCGCTCGAAGCATATCCGAGCATCGA
>WFTU01000041.1 GCA_015485375.1 Paracoccaceae bacterium
GTGTCAAACTGATCGACCTGTGAGTCAAACCCCGCGCATAGCGATCATCGGCGGCTCGAAAGAGGCGGTGGATCTTGCCCGTGCGCTTGCGGAACGGGGGGCCGGCTATTGCCTGTTCGAAACGCCGTTCTACCCCTCTCCGGACGGGTTGGAAACGCAGCGATACGATGACGGCAGCGACTGGGCAGCCCTGCTATCGGATTTCGACGCGCTGGTCTTCGCCCCGCACCCTTTCGCGTTTTCCCTGCTCGACAAGCTGAAAAACCTGCCCATCCCCACCGTGGCGCTGTTGCGAAAGGCATGGGCGCCCACGCCGGCCGATAATTGGCTAATGGTCGAAACCTGCGAGGCCGCCGCCGAAACATTGCAAAGCCTCGGCGCAAGCCGCCCGCTCCTCGCGCTTGGACGCGAGCGCCTAGCCCCCTTCATCGCCCTGCAAGCGCCGGAACTGCTGGTGCGCTGCCGCAACCTGCCCAGGCCCGACCTGAAGGGGCGGGGGCGGGTCGAATACATGACCGGCCCCTTCACGGTCGATCAGGAAATCGCCTATCTGCAACAGCACGGGATCGACTGCATCATCGTCCACAACGCCGGCGGGCAGGGCGGCTGGCCGAAGCTGGAGGCCGCGCGCCGCCTGTCGATCCCCGTCATCATGGTTGATCGTCCGCAAACCGGTCTGGCCGAGCGCGTGGAAACCCCCGGGGCCGCACAAAACTGGTTGCGGCAAACCGTCGGTCTGGACGTTTAGCCGCGCAATCCCTATGTCTCTCGATCAAAGGAGAATACCCATGGCCAGCGCACGTTTTGAAGAAATAGTAGACGATTTCGAATTCCTCGACGAGTGGGAGGACCGCTATCGCTATGTCATCGACCTCGGCAAGAAAATGCCGCCGCTTGCGGACAACCAGAAGGTCGAAACCACCAAGGTCCACGGCTGCGCCTCGCAGGTCTGGATCGTGCCGGAGATCGAGGGCGACGGCCCCTCGGCCCGCATCGGTTTTGCCGGCGACTCCGACGCCATGATCGTCAAGGGCCTGATCGCCGTGCTGCACACGCTTTTTGACGGTCTGACCGCGCAGGAAGCGCTCGCGGTCGACGCGCAGGCCGAGCTTTCGCGCCTCGGTCTCGACCAGCATTTGTCCTCGCAACGCTCGAATGGCTTGCGCGCGATGATAGAACGTATTAGGCAGATCGCAGAAGCACTGGTTTGAAGAAGAGGATTTGACGGCATGACCGACCTTCTGAGTGAACTTCTGGCCGAACGGGACTGGTTGCTGGGCGATGGCGCCACGGGCACCAACCTGTTCAACATGGGGCTGGAAGCAGGCGAAGCGCCTGAAATATGGAATGAAACCCACCCCGACCGCATTCGTGCGCTCTATGACGGCTCGATCAACGCCGGCAGCGACATGTTCCTGACCAACAGTTTCGGCGGCAACTATTCGCGCCTGAAACTGCACGACCGTCAGGACGATGTATTCACACTGAACCGGATCGCCGCCGAAATCGGACGCGAGGCCGCCGATGCCTCCGGTCGCAGGATCGTCGTCGCCGGTTCCGTTGGCCCGACAGGCGAAATTCTGGAACCCGTCGGCGCCCTGTCGTTCAACGACGCGGTCGAGATGTTCGAGGAACAGGCCCGCGGGCTGCTGGAAGGCGGTGCCGATGTGCTCTGGGTGGAGACGATCTCCGCCCCCGAGGAATTCCGCGCTGCGGCCAAGGCGTTCGAGAACATCAACGCACCGTGGGTCGGGACCATGAGTTTCGACACCGCCGGCCGCTCGATGATGGGCGTCACGCCCACCGATCTGGTCGCGCTGGTCGAAAGCCTGCCCAACACCCCGATCGCCTTCGGCGCCAACTGCGGCGTCGGTGCGTCGGACCTGCTGCGCACGCTGATCGGCTTTTCCAAGGCCAACCCGAGCATTCCGATGATTGCCAAGGGCAACGCCGGAATCCCGAAATACGTGCATGGCCATATCCACTACGACGGCACGCCGGAGCTGATGGCGGAATACGCCCTGCTGGCCCGTGACGCCGGCGCGCGGATCATCGGCGGTTGCTGCGGGACCAAGCCCGAGCATCTGGTGGCCATGAAAGCCGCACTCGAAAGCCGTCCCAAGGGGGACATGCCCTCGCTGGAGACCATTTCGGCAGCACTTGGCGGGTTTTCGTCGGAAAGCGACGGTGTCAGCGGTGGCGCAGGCCCCAAACGCGAACGCCGCCGGCGCCGGGGATAAGTCGGGAACCGCGGCGGTTTTGTCGCAAAACGCCGCGACCACATGCAATTTACCGTTCTAACTCGCGCTATAGCCGCGTGAACAGAGCGCCATATCAGGAAGAATCCCATGTCTGATGAAGAAGATGATCTGATCCTAAGCGAACTGCCGGACGAGGAACTCGTGCCGCAGATGATGGACGACCTCTATGACGGAATGAAAGAAGAGGTCATGGAGGGCGTGAATATCCTGCTCGAACGCGGCTGGACGCCTTATGACATTCTGACCAAGGCCCTTGTCGAGGGCATGGCCATCGTCGGTATAGATTTCCGCGACGGTATCCTGTTCGTGCCCGAGGTCCTGCTGGCCGCCGGTGCCATGAAGGGCGGCATGGAAATCCTCAAACCGCTGCTGGTGGAAACCGGCGCGCCGCGCCTTGGCAAGATGGTGATCGGCACCGTGAAGGGGGATATCCACGACATCGGCAAGAACCTCGTCGGCATGATGATGGAAGGCGCGGGTTTCGAGATTATCGACCTCGGCATCAACAATGCGGTCGAGGAATACATCGGCGCGCTGGAAAAAGAGGGCGCCGATATCCTCGGCATGTCCGCCCTGCTGACCACCACCATGCCCTATATGAAAGTGGTCATCGACACGCTGGTTCAGGAAGGCAAGCGCGACAATTACATCGTGCTGGTCGGTGGCGCGCCGCTGAACGAGGAGTTCGGCAAGGCCATCGGGGCCGATGCCTACTGCCGTGACGCTGCGGTCGCTGTGGAAACCGCCAAGGAATTCATGGCGCGTAAACACAATCAGCAGGACGGTGCCGCGACCTGATGTTGAGCGACCGGCAACTGGCGGAAAACGGTCTGGAGGCGCGCGGAAATTCCTCGCGCCTTCTTCTGTTGGCCTGCGGGGCATTGGCGCGCGAAATTCTGGCACTGGTGGAGATGAACGGCTGGGATCACGTGGACCTGCAATGCCTGCCCGCCAACCTGCATCTTTATCCGCAAAAAATACCGGACGCGGTGGCGCAAGCGGTGGAAAAGGCGCGCGGCGGGTATGACGATATATTCGTCGTCTATGCCGACTGCGGCACCGGCGGGCTGCTACAGAAACGCTGCGCGGAACTGGGTGTGGAAATGCTCGAAGGCCCGCATTGCTACAGTTTTTTCGAGGGCAACGATACCTTTTCCGCCCATGCGGACAGCGAGATCACGGCCTTCTACCTGACCGATTTCCTCGTCCGCCAGTTCGAGGCCTTCGTCTGGAAGCCGATGGGATTCGACAAACACCCGCAGCTGATCGACGTCATGTTCGGCAACTACGAAAAACTGGTCTATCTGGCGCAAACCGAAAACCCCGATCTGGACCGTCAGGCCGCCGCGGCCGCCGAACGGCTCGGCCTGCAATACGAGCGCCGCTTTACCGGATACGGTGATCTGGCCACGGCGCTCGAAAATCTTCAGACGTAATCTGCGCGGCTTAACCCGTATTTCGCCATCTTTTCGTTCAGCGTGCGGCGGGGCAGGGCGAGTTCTTCCATCACCGAAGCGACCGAACCGCGATTGCGCCGCAGGGCGTTCTCGATCAGCATCCGCTCGAAAGCCTCCACATGCTCCTTGAGCGGCTTCTCGCCTTTGCCCACATTTCCGTCGTGAATGCCCTCGTCGGCCAGCAGCGTGGCAATGCCGCTCTCGCCGCGACGTGCCTGCAGCACGGCCCGTTCGGCGAGGTTTTGCAGTTGCCGGATATTTCCCGGCCAGGAAGCCTGCAACAGCGCGGCGGCATCCTGCGCCGACAGCTCCGGCACCTCGCAACCGTAATCCTCGGCAAAAAGCTGCAGGAAACGGTTGAA
>WFTU01000042.1 GCA_015485375.1 Paracoccaceae bacterium
CCCATAAACGTGGCTCGCGTCCACGCCCCTGTGGGCTCTGACTTCCTCGAACCAGATCGCCTCGATCGGCCCGGACAGCCGGTCGATCTCGGTCAGCCAGTTGGTGAAGCGCAGATAGCGCATGCCGCCGCCGTCGAAACGCCGGGGTTTGAAGCTGACCGTACCGCTGGTGATCAGCCCGTCGTGGTTGCGCAGCGCCCAGCCGGTGGTGGTGCCGAGGTCGAGGGCGAGGATGGTGGAAAGGGAGACGGGCGCCTGAGCAGCGCGCCCGGTGGCTGTGGAGGTCTGGGTGTTCATCTTGAAGGCTCACAAGTTGTGGGCCTTCGGCTTTGGTCGCCTCCAGATATACCAGCCCATGCACCGGGCCCAAAGCAAAATCGGCGCCGCGGCCATGACCTGGGCGGAACGCGCGCCCGGAGCCGTCTGTCCCAACCTCCTGGCAGCCTGGTCCCGACCTTTTCGGAGGTTGGGACCGCTTATTATCGCGTAATATCAGCGTGTTGCGTGAATGTGGTCCCAACCTCGGCGTCCCCAACGGGGGGTCTACTCTTTTCGTATAGAAAACACGTTCCCGACCTTTTTCTTTCTCCCACATGAATGTGTAGAAAAAGGTTGGGACCACAGGGTGAGGTTGGGGACAGCGTTGAAATACAACGGTTTTTCGTGTCCCCAACCCCCGCCAGAGGTTGGGACCACGTTGGGACCACCGGGGGGTTGGGCCAGTTCAAGCACATTCACGAGAGTTCAGTGGTGGCCGAAGAACTGGAGAATGACAGCGAAGGGCGGGAAACGGACCTCCCTCCGGCCGCGAGATGGTCAGACAGAAACCTTAGCAGCCGACATTCAGATTGTTCCGAACTGAGGCAAACCTCTGCATTGCCGCAAGTCGGTGTCGGGCCCAAGAGCAATCGTCTGCAATCTCAAATTGGCCTGAAACAATAAACCTCGCACCGAGTCCGATTCAGTTTTTCCTGCCAGACGGGACTGAAATCGGTACCATGATTTCAATGTTCCGGGCGCAGAGATGATCTGGGAGACCTGCGTGGATTACGTGCTCAGAATACCAGCACCTTGTCTGCCGCCAGCGTCAGTTCCGCAAGCTCGGGCATGGTGCTGCGCGCGGCGCCTTTCATCATGTCGTCGTCGCTCATGCCGCGCGCATCCATGCAGGTGCCGCAAAGCAGAACGCGGTTCTTGCCCAATACGACACGCTTCAGCATGCGCTCCATGTTGTAATATCCGTCCGGTGTTTTCTGCCCGGCCCGGGCGGCGACCACCGCGTCCGCCATAAGGAATACCGTGACTTCGTGCTCAGGGTCGGCCTTCAATAACGCATGTGACAGCCGCAGGGCGTTGTAGCATTTTTCGCTGCCATAGGGCGCGTCATTCAGGATGAACAGGGTTTTCATGTTGATCTCCTTCGTGGGTCAGGCGGGGCGACGACCCCCGCAATTTCTGGGTCACCTTTGGCTCAAGGCTTGTAAGCCGCATCCGCCTGCCAGCCGATAAAGCCGGTTTGGAGCAACAGGACATTCTCACGCCCCGCCACGCGCAGGGCGAAGGCCGCCTGCGCCGACAGGCTGCCGGTGTTACAGAACAGGATCGTCATCCGGTCCTCGGGGATTTCGTCGATGCGGTCGAGCACTTCCCGCCACTCGACATTGATGGCGCCGGGGATCGTGCCCGCCTCGAACTGTCCCGCGTCGCGGGTATCGACGAAAAGCGCGGTCTCGAAGACGGTCTGGTCGATCTGTTGGGGCAGAATGATGCCAGCCTCGTACTCCGAGAACATCATGTATTCCTGCATCGCTTCAATGGCGGCATCCTGCGCGAGAGCGGGTGGCGTCTGGACGGCGAGTGCAACAGTCGCTGCCGCGAAAAAGTGTTTCAGGTTCATCTTGGTTTCCTCCGTTCCGGTTTCCTGGAGTTCAGGTGTTCTGCACGAGCCAGCCGTTCGTGCCGCCTTCGAGCCAGAGGGCGTCGGAATAGCCAGCATTTCGCAATATCTGCGCACCCTCTGCCGAGCGTCCGCCGCCCTTGCCGCATATGGTCACCGGCGTTCTGCCGGGCGGAAGTTCACCCACGCGAGCTTCGAGCTCTGCCAAAGGGACATGCACGGCGCCCCGCACATGGGCGGCGGTGTAGTCCTCGGCGTCGCGGACGTCGATCAGGTAGAAGCGATCCGGGTCGGCCGCGAGGGCGGCGAGCGTCAGCATCCGATCCATCAGAACACCACCACCCTGTCTGCGGCCAGCGTCGCCTGGGCAAGTTCATCCATCGTGGAGCGGGCCACGCCGTTTGCCATGTCTTCGTCCTCGAGGCCGCGCGCGTCCATGCAGGTGCCGCAAGCCAGCACGCGGCCTTTCGCGGCCAGCATCCTTCGGATCATGCGTTCGAGGTTGTAATACCCTTCCGGGGTCTTCTGCCCGGCCTTGGCGCCGAGCACGGCATCGGCCATCAGGAAGACGGTGACCTCGCCCTGGGCGTCGTTCCTCGCCAGAGCATGGGCCATGCGCAGCCCGTTGAAGCTGCGTTCGGTGCCATAAGGTGGGTCGTTGAGGATGGTCAGGTGATTCATCGCTACCGCTCATTCATGGGTGGCGGCGTTGAGCCGCGGGTGGGTTTCTTCGGCCAGCCAGAACAGGATCGCGCCCGAGGCGAACATCGAGATCGCGACGAACCAGAAGGCGGCCTCGGCAGCGCCTGTGAGGCTGGCGGCAAGGCCGAGGCCGAGCGCGCCGATGGCATAGCCGAGGTCGCGCCAGAAACGGTAGATGCCGATGGCCGAGCCGCGCCAGGCGGGCGGTGTGATGTCGGCGACGGCGGCCGACAGGTTGGGATAGAGCAGCGCCATGCCGAACCCCGCCACCCCGGCCGAGACCGACCACCACAGCGCGCCCGACCCCATGACCACCATCGCCACGCCCGCGCCCGAGATCCACATGCCCAGCACGTTGGGCCAGAACCGTCCCACATGGTCCGAAAGCCGCCCGGTAAAGAGCTGCGATCCGCCCCAGACGAAGCCATAGGTTCCGACGATCCATCCGAGCTCGGGAAGGGTCGCACCGCGCTGGACGAGAAACACGGGGAACATGGCCCAGACCAGCGCATCGACGAACTT
The DNA here is from genome assembly GCA_015485375.1 of Paracoccaceae bacterium. GTDB lineage: Bacteria > Pseudomonadota > Alphaproteobacteria > Rhodobacterales > Rhodobacteraceae > NORP23. Next base: position 3,122 of record WFTU01000042.1, read on the forward strand.
CTCCACCAGCCCGGCCTGGCTGATCGCGAACAGCCGCCGGTCGCGCCAGCTCATCAGCGCAAATACCTCTCTTGTGCCGGGATTTTCCGAAATACCCTTCGGATAACGCGGCAGAGCCCTGGGCGGTGCGGCCTTGTGCGCGGCCGCCTCGGCCCGCGCCCAGGGGAGCGTATCGCGGACCCAGACCACGGTCAGCACCAGCGCCAGGACGACCACGGCCATCCCGAAGACAAGGAGCCCGGTCCGTGCGCCCAGCCACTCGGCGGCATAGGCGGTCAGGATACCCGCGAGCGCGACGCCGACATAGCCGGAGAACTCGTTCAACCCCATGGTCAGCCCGCGCTCCTCGGCCTTGGTGATGTCGAGCTTGGAGGTCTGGGTCATCGACCAGCAAAGCCCCTGGTTGATGCCCAGAAGCACGGTCGCGGCGATGATCCAGTTCCAGTCTGGCGCGGCCCAGATCATTACCGGGATCGGCAGCGCCGCGATCCAGCCCCAGATCAGCACCCGCTTGCGCCCGACCTGCTCGGACCATCGCCCGGCAACGAAGTTCATCACGGCCTTCACCACCCCGAACGCCACCACGAAAGACGCAAGCAGCAGAAATGAGCCGCGCGCCAGTCCGAACTCGGTCTCGGCAAGCGCCGGCACCACGGTGCGGGTCATGCCGATGGCAAAGCCCACCAGCAATACCTGGATCAGTTGGTGGATGACCTGCGTCCGGTTGGCGGACAGACCATGCTGCAAATCGTTTGGTGTCATTCGTCGGATGTCCCGGTGATGTGTTTCGGATATCGAGGCGCGGGCGACGCGTTCTTTGCAGCCCCGGACCACCGGGAAGCCCCAAGGCGCAGCCCTGGACGCGCTTCAAGCCATGCGCGAAAAGCGCTCGATTCCCGCCCGTTCATGCGACTTGCACGCCAGGGTTCACCGCCAGGCCGAGCGCGTTCCACTCGACCATGCCGCCCTTGAGGACCTTGACGTCCGTAAAGCCGACATCTTGCAAGAGCCGCGCAGCACTGGCCGATCTTCGATCGGTCCGGCAAACGGTGATGACCTCGCCCTTGAGCTCGGCTGCAACCGCATCAAGGCGCGCCTCCAGTTCCTCCAGCGGAATGTTCAGCGCGCCGGGGATATGCCCGTGCGGGCCGGTGAACTCGTCTGCACCGCGCACATCGAGGA
>WFTU01000043.1 GCA_015485375.1 Paracoccaceae bacterium
GCTTGCTGATGGCGGTTAAACCATGAGCGTGCGGATTGTCATTGCCGAGCATTCCGGCTCCACCCCGCGCGGGGCGGGGACGGTGATGTGGGTGCATGACACCGGCCAAAGCGGCACCATCGGCGGCGGGGCGCTGGAGTATCAGGCGGTTGCGGCCGCGCGCCGCTTGTTGGGCAAACCGCAGGTGCGGGAGCTGTTGAACATCCCGCTTGGCCCCTCGCTGGGGCAATGCTGTGGCGGCGCGGTCAAAATTCTGCTGGAAACGGTGGAGGGCGCTTTGCCGGATGACGGTTTTTATGCGCGGCCTGTTATTTCGGGTCCGGTGCCGGATATGCCGCTGCGGGTTCGCAAGACCCTGAAGGAAATGCGCTCCGGTGCCCTGCCGCCGGAAATCCGGCTTCTCGACGGCTGGTTGATCGAGCCGCTGGCGCGCGAGAAAACGCCGTTGTGGATTTATGGTGCCGGTCATGTGGGGCGGGCGCTGGTAGTCACGCTCGACGGTTTGCCCTTCGATGTGACATGGATCGACACCGCGCGCGACCGTTTCCCCGAAACCATCCCCGACCACGCCGACATGCTGGTGGCCAGCGATCCGGCGCGGGCTGTGAAACACGCACCGGATGATGCGGTGCATATCGTGCTGACCTATTCCCACGCGCTCGACCTCGACATCTGCCGCGCGGTGCTGTCGCGCCGGTTCGGGCATCTGGGGCTGATCGGCTCGGACACCAAACGGGCGCGCTTTACGCGGCGCTTGCGCGAGAGCGGCGTTGATCCGGCACGGATGCACTGCCCGATTGGCGACCGCAGCCTTGGCAAACAACCGATGGCGATTGCGGTCGGGGTGGTGGCCGAACTCATAAAACTGCGCAACAAAAAAGACCATAAACGGGAGGAAAGCGCGTGAGTGAACCGCTTTTGAGTATCGAGGGGCTGAGCAAGGCTTACCCCGGCGTGCAGGCGAACGACAATGTCAGTTTTTCCATCCTGCCGGGGGAAATCCATGCGCTGCTGGGGGAGAACGGCGCGGGAAAATCCACGCTGGTCAAGATGATTTACGGTCTGGTGCGCCCTGACAGTGGCGACATGCACCTGCATGGCAAACACTATATGCCGCATAAACCGAGCGAGGCGCGCGCACTGGGCGTCGGCATGGTGTTCCAGCATTTTTCCCTGTTCGAGGCGATGAACGTGGCCGAGAATATCACGCTGGGGATGGAGGATGCGCCGCCGCGTGCCGAGCTGGCGCAGAAAATCCGCGATGTATCGAACGCCTACGGCCTGCCGCTCGATCCCGACCGCCTGATCGGCGACCTGTCGGTGGGCGAGCGCCAGCGGGTCGAAATCGTGCGCTGCCTGCTGCAAAATCCCAAGCTGCTGATCATGGACGAGCCGACCTCGGTTCTGACCCCGCAGGAGGTGGATACGCTGTTCACCACGCTGCGCAAGCTGTCCTCCGAAGGGGTCGCGATCCTTTATATCAGTCACAAACTCGACGAGATCAAAGCGCTGTGCGACAGCGCCACGATCCTGCGCATGGGCAAGGTGGTCGATACCTGTATTCCGGCCGAGGAAACCGCGCATTCGATGGCGGAGATGATGATCGGGGGCGAGCTTGCCATGCCCTCGGCACGCGAATTCACGCCGGGGGATGTGCTGCTGGAACTGGACGGGCTGTCGCTGGCCTCGCTCGATCCTTTCGGTACATCGCTGGAGGATGTCTCGCTGCAACTGCGCGCGGGCGAGGTTCTCGGCGTTGGCGGTGTGGCGGGCAACGGGCAGGACGAATTGCTGCTGGCCTTGTCGGGCGAACGGCCGGTGGCCATGGATATGGTGAAACTGAACGGGGTCGCCATTGGCAACCTCGGCCCGACGAAGCGGCGCGCGCTTGGTCTGCTGGCCGCGCCCGAGGAGCGGCTGGGCCATGCGGCGGCGCCGGATATGAGCCTTGCGGAAAACGGTTTCCTGAGTGGCTGGGTGCGGATGAAACTGACCAAATCGGGTTTCATCCAGCGCAAACGGCGGGATGATTTTGCCGGCGATATTGTCAAACAGTTCGACGTGCGCACACCGGGAATTTCCAATGTCGCCCGCTCGCTTTCGGGCGGCAACCTGCAGAAATTCGTGATCGGGCGGGAGGTCCTGCAAGGGCCGACCGTGCTGGTGGTCAACCAGCCGACATGGGGGGTCGATGCCTCTGCCGCGGCGGCCATCCGGCAGGCGCTGCGCGATCTGGCGGCCGAAGGGGCGGCGGTTCTTGTTATCTCGCAGGACCTCGACGAGCTAATGGAAATGTCGGACAGTTTTGCCGTGCTGGCACAGGGGCGGATATCGAAACCGCAACCTGCGCACGGTCTGAGCGTGGAGAAAATCGGCCTGATGATGGGCGGCAATCTGGAGGAGAACGCCCATGCTTAGACTTGAACCGAGACTTCAACCTTCCCGCCCCATGCGCTGGATCACACCGGTTCTGGCCGTGCTGCTGACCATGCTGTTCGGCGGCCTGCTGTTTGCCGCGCTCGGCGTTGATCCGTTCGAGGCGATTAAACTGATCTTCTGGGATCCGTTCTTCCATCCGACCTACGGCGCCTATTCCATGTCGCAGCTTCTGGTGAAAGCCGGACCGCTGATCCTGATCGCCACCGGCCTGAGCATCGGGTTCCGCGCAGGTGTCTGGAATATCGGCGCCGAGGGGCAGTTCATCATGGGCGCGATTACCGGCGGGGCCGTGGGTTTGGCGCTCTATCCGGCCAGCGGGGTCTGGGTGCTGCCGCTGATGACTTTGGCGGGGGCGCTTGGCGGGTTCCTTTGGGCGATGATACCGGCGCTGCTGAAGATCAAGTTCAACGCCAATGAAATTCTGGTCTCGCTGATGCTGGTCTATGTGGCGGAGAACTTTCTGGCCGCGATGGTGACAGGGCCGCTGCAAAACCCGCAAGGCTTCGGCTTCCCTGAATCGCGCAGCTTTACCGGCGTGGATTCCACCACCCTGCCGATGGTCTACCAGCCGCTGGGGATGCATGCGGGGGTGATTGTGGCCTTTGTCGTGGTGATCGCGGCCTATGTGATGATGGAGCGGCACCTGCTCGGTTTCCAGATCAAGCTGACGGGCGAGAGCCCGCGTGCGGCGAAATTCGCGGGGGTGAAGCCCTCGGTGATTGTGGCGGTTACGCTGGGGATTTCCGGTGCGCTGGCCGGCATGGCGGGCCTGTTTGAATTGACGGGTCCGGCAGGCAAGCTGACCACGAATTTTCCCGTTGGATATGGCTTTACCGCGATTATCGTGGCGTTTCTGGGGCGGCTCAATCCGTTCGGCATCGTGCTGGCCGGTATCCTGATGGCGCTGACCTATATCGGCGGCGAGCTGACGCAGTTGACGCTCGGGATGCCCGCCGCCGCGATCAGCGTGTTCCAGGGGATGATGCTGTTCTTCCTGCTGGCGGTGGATGTATTTGTTAACTACCGCCTTGTGTGGAAAAAGGAGGTGAAGTGATGGATTTCTCGTCTTTGAGCATTGTCGCCCTGACTGTCAGCCTGATCGGCGCGGCCACGCCGATCCTTCTGGCTGCAATCGGTGAACTGGTGGTGGAAAAATCGGGCGTGCTGAACCTCGGGGTCGAAGGCATGATGATTATCGGCGCGATCGCCGGTTTCGCGATCTCGGTCGAGACCGGTTCCGTCTGGTTCGGAATGCTCGCGGCCATGGCGGCGGGCGCGGTGCTGGCGCTGATATTCGGGTTTCTGACGCAAATCCTGCTTTCCAACCAGGTGGCAACCGGTCTGGCGCTGACGCTGTTCGGGCTGGGTCTGGCGGCGCTGCTGGGGCAGAATTATACGGGGATGAAACCCCCGTCGTCCCCGCGCCTCGACATTCCGGTGCTGACCGACCTGCCGGTGGTGGGGCCCTTGCTGTTCGGGTATGACTTCATGATCTATTTCTCGCTGTTTACGGTGTTTGCCGTCTGGTATTTCCTGAACCGCACCCGCGCCGGACTGGTGCTGCGTGCGGTGGGCGAAAACCATGATGCGGCGCACAGCCTTGGCTACAATGTCGTGGCCATCCGCATGGCGGCGATTGCCTTTGGTGGCGCGCTGGCGGGGCTGGGGGGCGCTTACCTCTCGCTGATCCGTGTGCCGCAATGGACCGAGGGGATGACCGCCGGTGCAGGCTGGATCGCGCTGGCGATTGTGGTGTTCGCCTCGTGGAAACCGGGACGGGTGATTCTGGGCGCATACCTGTTTGGCGGGGTCACGATCCTGCAATTGAACCTGCAAGCGCTTGGTATTGATGTCTCACCGGCATTTTTGTCGATGACTCCCTACCTCGTTACCATTATTGTGCTTGTCATCATGTCGGCTGACCGCAGACGCGCCAGCCTGAATGCACCGGCCTCGCTTGGCCGGATTTTTCACGCCTCGCATTGAGGCCAATTACGGGATAATCCCGATAACGGAGGTATTTATGAAGTTTACCACAACACTGGCAGCCGCGGCTGCACTGGCGCTGGGCCTTGGTGGCGCAGCGGTCGCACAGGTCAAGGCGGGTTTCGTCTATGTCGGACCGGTTGGCGATCTGGGCTGGACCTACCAGCATGATCAGGGCCGTCAGGCTGTCGAGGAAGCCTTCGGCGACAAGGTCGAAACCACCTATGTCGAGTCCGTGCCCGAAGGCGCCGATGCGGCACGCGTGATGACACAGATGGCACTGGGCGGGGCGGACATTATTTTTGCCACCTCCTTTGGCTATATGGATCAGGTGCAGGAAGTTGCAGCCAAGTTCCCGAACGTGAAATTCGAGCACGCAACCGGCTATCTGCGCAACACCGACAACGTGTCCACCTATTCGGCCCGTTTCTACGAGGGGCGCTATGTGATCGGCACCATCGCCGGCCGCATGACCAAAACCAACAAGGTCGGCTACATCGCCTCCTTCCCGATTCCGGAAGTTGTGCGCGGTATCAACTCCGCCTATCTGGCCGCCAAACGGGTTAACCCCGATGTCGAGTTCAAGATCGTCTGGGTTTACACCTGGTTCGATCCGGGCAAGGAAGCCGACGCTGCCAATGCTCTGATCGAGCAGGGCGTTGACGTGATCATGCAGCACACCGACTCTCCGGCGGCCCTGACCATTGCCGAGGAAAAAGGCATCTATGCCTTCGGCCAGGCCTCCGACATGAAAGAGTTCGGCCCGAACGCGCGCCTGACCTCGATCATCGACAACTGGGATCCGTATTATATCTCGCGCGTTCAGGCTGTCATGGACGGCACATGGACCAGCACCGCTACATGGGACGGCATTGGCCCGGGCATGGTCGGCATCGGTGAATTCTCCGACAAAATTCCGGCAGATGTGCAGGCCGAGGCCCAGGGCATCATCGATGCGATCGCCGACGGCAGTCTGAAACCCTTCACCGGCCCGATCAACAAGCAGGACGGTTCCGTCTGGCTGGCGGACGGCGAAGTGGCGGATGACGGCACGCTGGCCGGTCTGAACTTCTA
>WFTU01000044.1 GCA_015485375.1 Paracoccaceae bacterium
AGCGCACGTCGAAGCGGGTCTGGCCATCGAACATCACGAAGGCCCCGCCGCAAACACTCGCCGCGGACACGGGCCGCACCAGAATATAGATCAGGGTCATGGGATCGACACTGCCCCGCACATCGCGTTTTTCCGAGGGTGGCTTGCCGTCGATGGAGACAATACGATCACCGCTGTATCGTATTTCCTCCGTTCGCTCCTTGCCGCCTTCCATAATACGCGCGGTGAACAGCTTCGGCATCAGCCGCCACGGGTTCGATGAAATCCCCTCGGCAGCATAGGTATATTCCACATCGTAAAGCGCCCCCGCCATACCCGTGGTGTACAGCTTGCCGGAGGTCTCGTACCGCCCGCCTTCATCATTTCCCTTGATCCGCATCTCGCCGATTTTCGCAATCCCGAGGCGAATACTGAACAGATAGTTAAAGCTTTCGGCAGCAACCGGCGCAACGTTGCCCAGTACCAGTCCGGCCACCAATCCTGTTGTTGCAAATGTCTTGCGAAGCATGCCCGCCTCCTAAAGCCTTTAATCCTCTCCGAACATATGGCAATACTTTGGTATATCAAAGCCTTCCCGCCCCGATGGGCCGAATACTGCCGTGACGGAAATGATGGACACCGAAAAACAGACCAGCGAAATCCTGTCCGGCGACCGCCGCGCCCTGTCGCGCGCCATCACGCTGGTCGAATCCACGCGCGAAGACCACCGCGCGCAGGCGCAGGCCCTGTTGCAAAACCTGTTGAAATCCGGCCGCAAGGCCCTGCGCATCGGCCTCTCCGGCACCCCCGGCGTCGGAAAATCCACCTTTACCGAGGCCTTCGGCATGATGCTCGTCGCGCAAGGCCTGAAGGTCGCCGTCCTCGCCGTCGATCCCTCGTCAGCCCGATCCGGCGGCTCGATTCTCGGCGACAAAACCCGCATGGAACGCCTCAGCCGCTCCCCCGACGCCTTCATCCGCCCGTCCCCCAGCCGCTCGGCCCTCGGCGGAGTCGCCCGCCGCACCCGCGAGACCATCCAGCTCTGCGAATCCGCAGGCTACGACGTTGTCCTCGTCGAAACCGTGGGCGTAGGCCAGTCCGAAACCATGGTCGCGGATATGACCGACATCTTCGCCCTCCTCCTCGCGCCCGCAGGCGGCGACGAACTGCAAGGCGTCAAACGCGGCATCATGGAAATCGCCGACATTATCCTTGTAAACAAGGCCGATGGCGACCTGAAATCCGCCGCCACGCGCACCTGCGCCGACTATGCCGGCGCCCTGCGCCTGCTGCGCAAACGCCCGCAGGACCCCGAAGGCTTTCCCAAGGCCATGACCGTCTCGGCCCTCACCGGCGAGGGGCTGGAAACCGCGTGGAATGAAATCACCACCCTTGCCGACTGGCGCAAAGCCAACGGCATTTTCGACGAGCGCCGCGCCGCACAGGCCCTGATCTGGTTCCGCAGCGAGGTCGAATCCGGCCTGCTCTCGCGCCTGCAATCCGACCCGCAGGCACAGGCCCTCTGGTCCTCGCTGGAAAACGCCGTGCAAGGCGGGGAAATCCCGCCCGAAACCGCCGCCGCACAGGTTCTCGATCTCTTTCTCAATAAAGCGCAGCGAATCCCTTGACCATTCCGCCGGTCCGGCTTAAAGAAGCGCTTCGAATTCCGGTGCCCCGTTCGGGTTGCATCCCTGTGAGCTAAATTAAGGACATCATCATGTCTCGTCGTTGTGAACTGACTGGTAAAGGCGTTATGACTGGCAACAATGTCAGCCACGCCAACAACAAAACTAAGCGGCGCTTTCTGCCGAACCTGAATGATGTGACTCTGGCGTCCGAAACGCTGGGCCGCTCGTTCAAGTTCCGCATTTCCGCAGCCGCCCTGCGCACCATCGACCACCGCGGTGGCCTGGACGCGTTCATGGCCAAGGCGAAAGACACCGATCTTTCCCCCGCTGCCCTGAAAGTCAAAAAAGAAATCGCCAAGGCACAGGCCGCAGCGTAACTTTCTGATAATACCGAATTTTACGGCCCCGCCAGAGCAATCCGGCGGGGCCGCTTCGTTTCGCCTCATGTAAAACCCGACCGGGCAGACATAGCTTTCTTTTATGAAGTCGCTTCGCCTCATATTCCTGCTGCTTCTCTCCTTCGGCCTGTCGCTGGGGGAGGCCTCCGCCTCCTATATGCAGGCGCAAATGGCCGGATCGCGCAGCATCACCATCTGCTCGCCCGACGGCGCGCGCGAGATAAACCTCGGGGCCGGCGGCAAACCTGTTTCCGGCGGCAAGCACAAACACGACTGCTGCCTCTTCGCAACCGCGGCCCTGACCCCGTCCGAGGCGCAACTGCTCCCCCGAACGATCCGCCGCGAACAGGTGGATATACCCGCCGGAATATCCGCACGCGTAACAAACAAATGTCTTGCAAAGGCCCGCTCCCCGCCAAAATAGTTCATCGTTAAACCAAATAAATACACTATGAACTATGGAGAGCAAAATGACTCTGAAAAAACTCGCATCCACTGTGGTTTTCCTACTGTTTTCAGTCGGAAGCGCCATGGCTTCTACCATACAAATCGAACAACCATATGCACGCGCATCCAGCCCTATCGCAAAATCAGGCGGAATATTTTTGCAAATAACGAACAATGGCCCCGAAGACGACCGTTTGATCGCCGTCCGGACTGACGCCGCCAGAAGCCCCCAGCTCCACACGAATATTATCGTCGACGGAGTTGCCAAAATGCGCGAGCTGGAGGATGGAATCCCGATTCCTGCCGGTGAAACGGTCGTGCTTCAGCGCGGAGGGTTGCACGTTATGATGATGGGCCTGACCCGCCCGTTGCTGCAGGGTGAAACCATCAGCGTCACACTGGTATTCGAAAAGGCCGGAGAGATCACAATCGAGGTCCCGATCGACAACGAGCGTCAGGGCAACATGGGCATGAATATGGAAAACATGAACATGGAAATGGACCAGAACGGCAGCAACGACTGAAAACCGGCCTCCGGCAAAACACCGGAGGCCACCCCTCGCCAGAACATCGCTCCGGTGCTAGTCTCGGACAAAAACCGGAGCGATACATGACCACCCGCGTTCTTTTCGTCTGCCTCGGCAACATCTGCCGTTCCCCCACCGCCGAAGGCGTTTTCACCCAACTGGCCAAAGGCCACGACATCGAGGTCGACAGCGCCGGAACCGCAAACTGGCATATCGGCAACCCGCCCGACAGCCGCGCCACGGCAGAAGCTGCCAGCAAGGGATATGACCTCTCGAACCTGCGCGCCCGACAGGTAAAACCGTCCGATTTCAATGTGTTCGACTATATTATTGCCATGGACCGGAGCAATCTTTCCAACCTGCAAAACCTCGCTCCGGCGAACCCCCGCGCCAGACTCGCCCTCTTGCTGGACTACGCCCCCGACGTTCCCCTCCGCGAGGTTCCCGATCCCTATTACGAGGACAACTTCCCCGAAGTCCTGCGGATGATCGAACAGGCCAGTCGCGGCCTGTTGAACGCAATCCTCGCAAAATGACCCTTCCCAAATCCGGCGGCGGTGATAGGCTCCCTTCCAACGACCCGCAAAGCGGTCGAAACAACCGGAGGACCAAAATGCTTAGCCCGATGCAGGATTTCCCGCTCACCGTTGACCGGATCATCGATCACGCCGCCAAATACCACCCGAATCGCGAGATCATCAGCCGCTCGATCGAGGGGCCGATCACCACCTCGAACTGGGCCGAAATCCGCGACAAGGCCGTGCGTTTCGCACAGGCCCTTGTCGGCCTCGGCATTGAAAAGGGCGACACCATCGGCGTCATGGCATGGAACACCGCCCGCCACATGGAGGTCTGGTTCGGCGTTCCCGGGGCAGGGGCCGTCAACCACACCCTGAACCCCCGCCTTTTCGCGGATCAGCTCGTCTACATCATCAACCACGCCGGGGACCGCTTCCTCATCGTCGATTTCGACCTCCTCCCCATCATCGAGGCCATCCGTGACCGCCTCGAAACCGTCGAAAAAATCATCGTAATGACCGACCGCGAGCACATGCCGGAGAGTAAACTCGAAGGCCTGATCTGCTACGAGGATCTGGTGGCCGAACAGGACGGAAACTTCCACTGGGTGCCGGTAAACGAGACAGACCCTTGCGGGATTTGTTACACTTCCGGAACAACCGGAAACCCGAAAGGCGTGGTTTACACCCACAGATCGAACATTTTGCACGCAATGTCGAGCGCAGTCCCAGATATGATCGGCCTGTCCTCCAATGACCGCATCATGCCGGTCGTTCCGCTGTTCCACGCCAACGGCTGGTCGGTCGGATACACCGCACCAC
>WFTU01000045.1 GCA_015485375.1 Paracoccaceae bacterium
ATGGGGCAGGGTCAGGACGGAAACGGTACGGCCTACTATCGGCTCACCGCAAGGGGAGCCGGGGTGGACCAGAACACCGTATCGCTGCTCCGCTCCGTCTATGCGCGCCGTTTCTGAAGGAGAGGGGCATCATGAACGTCAACGCCATCGCTAATCGTCTGCGCCGGTTACTGCTCACCTTGGCGACTGCCTGCCTTTCATTGCCGCCGCTCCAGGCCCAGGCCGCCAATCTCAATATCAGCCCGGTTCCTCTCTATCTGGGCGGCGCCATCGAACCCAATGTGATGTTTACGCTGGACGATTCGGGTTCGATGTATTGGAGTTTCATGCCGGATGACACTGGAAACTTTTTTTATACCAATAGAGCCAAGGCTCATGAGTTCAACCGGGTTTATTATAATCCGAGAGTGGAATATTATCCGCCCGTAAATTCTGTTGGAGTCCCCTTTCCCGATGCCAAGTTCACAGATGCCTGGGACGATGGTTATGCGGCGGCCGCAGACCCTGCTAGCACTTGCACCCTTGATTTGAGTACCAGTTACCGTCCTAGTTGGTATTATGGTGACAACTGTGACCAGAATGAGGAATATTTTGAGTATGCCGGGGATGCTGAACCCGCCTACTACTATATCTATTATTCTAACCACCCGAATCCCGCAGAGCAGACGAAGCCCGCTGGCTGTTCTGATTCCATAGACGACGATGATTGTTATAAGAAGGTCGTAGTCAGTGAAAATTCTGGCGCGGACCGTAACGGAGATGGGATTGTTTCCTTGGCGGAAAAAGATGAAAGAACCAATTTCGCCAACTGGTATTCATATTACAGGCGTCGTATCTATGTGGCGAAGGCGGCAATCGGTCATGCCTTTGCAGAACAAGGTACGGGTATGCGGTTGGGTTACGGGGCAATCAACAACGGTACCGTTTCGATAGATGGGGTAAATACGCGGACGATCGTGCGTGGTGTGCGTCATTTCGATGGCGGCGACCGTGAGCAGTTCTTCGATTGGCTCTATGGAGAGCAACCCGGCGGCTGGACCCCTTTGCGTCGTGCAACAGATGATGTGGGTGTCTATTTCAAGCGTGATGATGACGCAGGTCCATGGAGTTCGACTCCTGGGCAAACGGGAGGCAAAGATTATACCTGTCGTCAGTCTTATCACATCATCATGTCGGATGGGTATTGGAATGGGCAGGTCGACAATGGCGACGATTACTCGAACGAGGCTCAGGCCAACGTAGATAATACGGATGGTCCGAGTTATACCCATCCGACGGATTCCAGTAAGAATTACTCCTACAAGGCCAAGTCGCCTTTTAAGGATGACTTCTCGGCTACGCTTGCCGATGTGGCCATGTATTACTGGAAGAACGATCTGCGTACCGATATGGATGACAATGTGCCGACCAGTCCGGCCGACCCGGCATTTTGGCAGCATCTCGTGACCTTTACGGTGGGGTTGGGCGTCGAAGGGACCATAGATCCTGAGGCGGCCTTTGCGGCGATTAATGACACCAATATCAATATCGAATGGTCGGATCCCAGTGGAATCGACAGTATTCCAGAAAAGATCGATGATCTGCTCCATGCGGCGGTCAATTCGCGCGGAAATTATTTCAGTGCCAAGGATCCGCAGAGTTTCGCAAAGGCGCTCTCCAGTTTCCTTGTCGAGATCGCCGAGCGCACCAGCAGCGCCAGTGCGGTGTCGTTGAATGGTGGGTCCTTGTTCGGCGGAAGCCGGCTCTACCAGGCCCGATTCAACAGCCAGATTTGGACTGGAGACATTCTGGCCTATGCCCTCGACAGCAGCGGCAACGTGTCCAGTTCACCATTGTGGAAGGCGTCCGAAAAGATTCCGGGCCCGGGCGCCCGTCGCATCGTGACGATCAGTGATGGCAAGGGGATCCCATTCCGTTGGAGCAAGCTGACCGCGGCACAGAAATCCGCTCTTGGGAGTGCCGGGATTCTCTGGTACATCCGCGGAAGACAAACGAAGGAAACGCCCAACGGGCCTTATCGCAAGCGGGATTCCATACTGGGGGATATCGTTCACTCCGCGCCCGTCTATGTGGGCCCTCCGCAGGGTGGTTATCCGGACACTATCGAGGGCAGCTCCAATCGTTACAGTCAGTTCGTGCTCGACAACTATGATCGGACCCCGATGGTCTATGCGGGCGGTAACGATGGCATGTTGCATGCCTTCAAGGCCGGTAACGGTCGGGAGTTGTTCGCCTATGTGCCAGGCACGCTGCTGGGCGAGCTGAAGGATCTCACCGAGCCGGGTTATTCCCACCGCTACTATGTAGACGGTACGCCGGTGGTTCTGGATGCTTTCTTCGGCAACGCCTGGCACACGGTGTTGGTCGGCGGTCTTGGTGGAGGCGGACAGGGCCTGTATGCGCTGGATGTAACCGACCCGCCCAAGACGCTCTCCTCCAAGGATGAGAACGCAGTGTCCCAGATGGTGCTCTGGGAGTTTACCGACGCCGACGATTCGGACCTTGGATATACCTATTCCCGCCCGAATATCGTCAAGCTCGCGAATGGCAAATGGGCGGCGGTCTTCGGTAACGGCTACAACAACACCGAGTCCGACGGGCATGTGAGCAGCACGGGCAATGCGGTGCTCTATGTGGTGGACATCGAGACTGGCAGCCTGATCAAGAAGATCGACACTCTGACCGGCTCCAGCGAGGATCCCACCGGCGGTAACCGGCCCAATGGGCTCTCGACGGTGGCTCCGGTGGATGTCGATGGAGACTATGTGGTCGACTATGTCTATGGTGGCGACCTGTTCGGTAATCTCTGGAAGTTCGATCTGAGCAGTTCCACGACCAGTAACTGGAAGGTCGCTTTCGGAACCAGCAGCAAACCCAAGCCGCTGTTCCGGGCGCTGGCGAAAACCAACGACGCCAAGACGGCCCAGCCGATCACAGTACGTCCGGTGGTGGCGCATCATCCCACGGGCCGCGGCTACCTCGTCTATTTCGGTACCGGTAAATTCTTCGAGGTGGGAGACAACAAGGGCACAGGGCAGGTGACGCAATCCTTCTATGCCGTCTGGGATCAGGAGGACAAGGCCAATGCCTCTCACATTCCCCTCGACCGCGACGACCTGCTGCAGCAGAAGATCGTGAAGGAGGGGCAGACGGAGAAGGGCTTCGAGTACCGTCTGACCACCAAGATCTCGCCCACCTGGGACGATCCCGATAGCAATGGGGTCGACAGCGGAAAAGTCGTGGGTTGGTTCCTAGATCTCTACAATACCGAAGGGGGCAATACGGATAACAAGGGTGAGCGGCAGGTGAGCGATCCGATCCTGCGGGATGGGCGCATCATATTCACCACCCTGATTCCGTTCACGGACCCCTGTGCTTCCACGGGGGCTGGCGGTTGGCTCATGGAGCTGGATGCGGGAACCGGGGGGCGCTTGCCGTTCTCGCCTTTCGATACCGATTTCAGCCACACTTTCACAACGGCCGACCTGGTGAGCTTCGACGAAAACAATGATGGTAATGAAAAGTTGGTCGCGGCCTCTGGCAAGAAGCTGCCAGTGGGGAGCCTGGGTAGTCCTGCCATCATTTCGGACGTCAAGAACAAGAAGGAGAAAAAGTACGGTGCCGATCTGAATGGCAAGCTTTACAGTGTGGACGAGAACCCAGGCCCTGGGAACTCGGGGCGTAAATCCTGGCGAGAGTTGCTGCGATGAAAGGGAAGTGGAATATGGGAATAGTGAAGATGCGTGATATGAAGCGATTGATCGGCGTAGTGCTGATGATGGCTGCCTCGATGGCCTATGCCGCTCAAGGGGGCCGGCTCATGGACCGTGACATTCCCGCGGGAACCAAGGCGGGTTTGATCCAGCAGTTGGACCTCGACAAAGGGCTCATCGAGATCGATGGGCGGTTGATGGTCTTGTCGCCGCGGGCGATCGAGATCCTCCTCAAAACGCAAGATCGTTGGAGAGCGATTCGAGAGAAGGTCGCCATCTATCGACTCAAGCAGGGTGGCGATACCCCCGTAGTCGAGGCGCTGATGATCGTCAAGCGGCCCGAACGGTAATCGCGGTCCGGGTCCGAGATAAGGTGATATACATGCAGCAACGACTCGAACGACAGGGCGGCTTCACGTTGGTGGAGTTGATGATCGTGGTGATCGTGGTGGGAATCCTGGCGGCCATCGCTTTCCCGATCTATAGCGACCAGGTACGCAAGACGCGCCGCACCGAGGCCAGGGACGCGCTGATGGCGATCGCCCAGGCGGAAGAGCGCTATTACACCGAAAAGGGCAAGTACACCACCAGCCTGTCCAACCTCGATGTCGCTTCGGTGGTGTCCTGCAATGGCGGAACTTGCACGACCCTGGACAACGGTTATTACACGGTGACCTTGGCGGGCAGCAACAGTACCTTCACGGCGACGGCGCAACCGACCGCCGGCGGGGCCCAGGCCGGGGACAGCTGTACCAAGCTGACGATCAACCAGCTAGGCGTCAAAGGAGGGGAGGGCAGCGGTTGCTGGTAAGGAGAAAGGAAGGTTCTCCCGTCAGCCCTGGCCCGCCAGCTCCTTCGGCAGGGCGAACACCACGTTCTCGCGTCGGCCCTCGTCCTCGATCACCGCATCGGCGCCCCATTCGCGCAGGCGCTGGATGACGCTGTCCACCAGCACCTCCGGGGCGGAGGCGCCAGCGGTGACGCCCACGGTCTCCACCCCTTCCAACCAGTCGCGCCGGATGTCTTCTGGGCGGTCCACCAGCCAGGCGGGACGGCCCTGCTTTTCGGCGATCTCGCGCAGGCGGTTGGAGTTGGAACTGTTGGGCGAGCCCACCACCAGCACCAAGTCGCAGCGTTGCGCGAGGCGCTTGACCGCATCCTGACGGTTCTGGGTGGCGTAGCAGATGTCGTCCTTCTTGGGCCCCTGGATGGCGGGGAAGCGTTCCCGCAGGGCGGCGATCACCGCTGCGGTGTCATCCATGGAAAGGGTGGTCTGGGTGACGAAGGCGAGACGCTCTGGGTCCTTCACCCGCAGTTCGGCCACGTCCTCGGGGCGTTCCACCAGGTGGATGCCGCCGGTGCTGTTTTCGCAGCGGCACTGGCCCATGGTGCCTTCCACCTCGGGGTGGCCGCGGTGGCCGATCAGTATCACCTCGTTGCCGGCGCGGCAGTGGCGCACCACCTCCAGGTGGACCTTAGTGACCAGAGGGCAGGTGGCGTCGAACACGGTGAGGTCGCGTGCAGCGGCCTGGTCGCGCACCGCCTGCGAGACCCCGTGGGCGCTGAAGATCACCGTGCTGCCGTCGGGCACCTCGTCCAGCTCGTCCACGAAGACCGCGCCGCGGTGGCGCAGGTCCTCCACCACGAAGCGGTTGTGCACCACCTCGTGGCGTACATAGATGGGGGCGCCGAAGTTCTCCAGCGCCCGTTCCACGATCTCGATGGCGCGGTCCACGCCGGCGCAGAAGCCGCGGGGGTTGGCGAGCAGTATCTTCATGGCGTCTCCTCGTCGCGGGGCCGTTCGGGCTCGGGCAGGCCCACCTCCAGGATCCGGACCCGAAACACTACCTCGTGCCCGGCCAGCGGATGATTGAAGTCCACCACCACCTCGTCGCCCTCGATGGCGCGGATTACGCCCATGGTCTCGCCGGTTTCGCCCACCGCGAAGCTCATGATTTGGCCGGGCTCGGGCGGCAGGCCGTCGAAGTCGGACAGCGGCAGACGCTGCACCAGACCCGGTTCCGGATCCCCATAGGCCTGCTCGGGGGTGAGGGTCACGGTCTGTTCGTCGCCGGCCTTGAGGCCGTAGAGCGCCATCTCCATCGCGGGCTGGAAGGTACGGTCGCCCATGCGGAAGCGCAGCGGCTCCTCGTCGAAGGTGGAGATGGCCTCGGTGCCGTCCGGCAGCGACAGGGAGAAGTGCAGCGTGACCGCGCTGCCGGGGACGATCTCGCGGGCGCTGCTCATTCGCCAGCCCGCTCCGCGGCGATCTCGCGCAGGGTGGGCACCGCCAGCTCCAGCCGGTCGGCGTGCGCGATCGCGCGCTCCAGACGCGCCGGCGCCGAGCGCCCCATGCAGCGGTGCTGCGGGTCGCCGTCGAAGGCCTCCAGCATGCCCTCGATCAATGCCTCGCGGTCGAAGCGCTGGCCGGTGAGGGCCTCCTGCAGGTCGATGACATCGGCGGCCACCGCGCGCGCCAGCGGTTGATGGTGGCGCCACAGTTCGTCCACGGTGCCGCCGCTGCGCAGTCCGGCGATGTTGGTGGTGAGTATGTAGAGGTTCTTGAGCACCAGCTCGAACAGCATTCCGCCCTCGTCGGGCACCTCGCGCGCCGGGATCTCCAGACTCCCCAGGGCGTCGATCAGCAGGCCGGCCCGGGGGCCGTGCACGGGGGAGGGGATCAGTACCCGCACGTCCTGCCCCTTCTTCTTCTCGAACCAGACCGAGATCACGGTGGGATCGGGTAGGGCGGCATAGTCGGCGGGCAGCAGTTCGTTCTGCAGCAGGGCCAGGCGGTCGCGCCACGCCTCGGGGATGGCCTCCAGCACCGGCTGCAGCGCCGCCTCGCCCACCGCCACCAGCACGAGGGCGGGCTCGGGCAGGTCCCGGGCCAGCGCCTGCATGTCGCTGTCGCGGGTGACGGGATGGACGGGGTGGCCGGTACGTAGCAGGCCGCGCGCGAAGACGCTGCCCATCTCGCCGATGCCGATCACCACCACGGGAGGCTTGCTCATGGTTCGCTACCCTGTCTGCCAGAAGCTCGGCGGCCCGCCGGGGGCCGCTCCGGGGCGGGGGAGTGTACCTTTTCCCAGGGAAAAAGTGGCAACGGCGCGGGCGCGGTTTCAGTCAACGCGGCCGCGAAAGAGGGCGAGGGCGCCGGACCGGCGCCGATCTTTCAGTTGAGCAGTTCCTGGGTCACGAACAGGTAACCCAGCACGCCGGAGAGGGTGACCACCAGGATGGTCTGGAGCACGATGCAGGCGCCGGGAATGTCGCTGCAGATGCGTCCGAGGGTGTTACCGATCAGGGCTTTCATAGTAGTTATCTCTCCTGATTTTGGATCCCCCGATGTTCGGGGCGGTACCGATCGGTCTCAGGGATAACCCTGAAGACGTCCCGAGTCTGGCACGGGGAAAACCAGGTGACAATTTGGTCATTTTTATGACCTTGAAAAAATGGGTTTATGAGCAATTTCGACGGCTCTATGAGGCCGTCCGGTGGAATGCTTATGAACATCATCGGCCGGCCGGAACGGAACTTTAATTCCCCGACGCGGGGCGCCGGGTCCCATTCCCCGATCTTTTGTGGCTTGCGGCGCCTGCCGTCCTTGCGCACTATTCGCCTCTCATGACGATGGCGACAGGAGCGGACATGGAGATCGACGGCCCCATCAAGGTGGGCGTGGTGGAACCCTCGCCGGAGGGCAACTACGAGCTGCACATCAGCTTCACCGACGAATTTCAGCGGCTGGACCTCGCCGAGCAGGGTCCCGTATTCCGCGACTACCTGGCCGAGCTGTACCAGAACGTCCACCGGCCCGACCTCGATGACCGCACCCGCCAGGGCATGCTGCTGGTGCAGCAGGTGTGCGAGCAGCTCCTGGAGCCGATCGAGGCCGGTGAGCTGCCGCTGTCCGAGACCCTGGTGGTGGAGATCCAGCGCGCCCCCGGTGTGGACCTGTCCAGCCTGATGAGCTGAGCGCGGATGTCGGACGCCGCCCCCAAGGTGGGTTTCGTCAGCCTCGGCTGTCCCAAGAACCTGGTGGACTCCGAGCGCATCCTCACCCAGCTTCGGGCGGAGGGCTACGGCATCGTGCCGCGCTACGAGGAGGCCGACCTGGTGATCGTGAACACCTGCGGCTTCATCGACGCCGCGGTGGAGGAGTCGCTGGAGGCGATCGGCGAGGCGCTGGACGCCAACGGCCGGGTGCTGGTGACCGGTTGCCTGGGCGAGCGCGCGGCGACCATCCGCGAGCGTCACCCACAGGTGCTCGCCATCACCGGCGCGCATGCCTACGAGGCGGTGATGGAAGAGGTGCACCGCCACCTGCCCGCCCCGCACGATCCCTTCCTCGACCTGCTGCCGCCGCAGGGGGTCAAGCTCACCCCACGCCACTACGCCTATCTGAAGATCTCCGAGGGCTGCAACCACCGCTGCACCTTCTGCATCATTCCGCAGCTTCGGGGCGACCTGGCGAGCCGCCCCATCGGCGAGGTGCTGGACGAGGCGCAGCGCCTGGTGGAGAGCGGGGTGCGCGAGCTGCTGGTGGTCTCCCAGGATACCAGCGCCTATGGCGTGGACCGGCGCTATCGCGCGGACATCCACGGGGGCCGGGTGCTGGAGACGCGGCTCACCACCCTGGCGCGCGAGCTGGGCCAGTTGCCGGCCTGGACGCGGCTGCACTACGTCTACCCGTACCCCCATGTGGACGAGCTGATCCCGCTGATGGCCGAGGGCGCCATCCTGCCCTATCTGGACATTCCCCTGCAGCACGCCAGCGAATCCGTGCTGCGCGCCATGAAACGCCCTGCCGCCAGCGAAAAGGTGCTCGCGCGCATCCGCCGCTGGCGCGAACAATGCCCGGAACTCACCCTGCGCTCCACCTTCATCGTCGGCTTTCCCGGCGAGACCGAAGACGACTTCGACCGCCTGCTGGACTTCCTCCAGGAGGCGCAGCTCGACCGGGTGGGGGCCTTCGCCTACTCGCCGGTGGAAGGGGCCGCCGCCAACGCCCTGCCCGATCCGGTGCCCGAGCCGGTGCGCCAGGAACGGCTCGCCCGTCTGATGGAGGTCCAGTCGCAGATCAGCCGCGACCGGCTGGCGACCCAGGTGGGACGCCGCATGCCGGTGCTGATCGATGAGGTGCAGCCCGATCGCCTGCTGGCGCGCGGGCCGGGCGATGCGCCGGAGGTGGACGGCCTGGTGATCGTGGAGGGCGCCTGGGAGGGCGTCGAGGCAGGCGACTTCATCGAGGTGGAAGTGACCGGCTACGACGATCACGACCTCTACGCCGAACCGCTCGCCTGAGTGGCGGTATCACCCTTTCGAACCCCGGAGAGAGA
>WFTU01000046.1 GCA_015485375.1 Paracoccaceae bacterium
CCTTCGCAGACCTGAAGAAATCCGTCTCAAATGGCGAGGTGGACACCGTTCTCGCCTGTCTGGTCGACATGCAGGGCCGCCTGATGGGCAAGCGTTTCCTCGCACAGCATTTCGTTGACAGCGCCTATGACGAGACCCATTGCTGCAACTACCTGCTGGCTACCGATCTGGAAATGGCCACGCCCGACGGCTATGCCTCCACCAGCTGGGAAAGCGGCTATGGCGACTATGTGATGAAGCCGGACCTCTCCACGCTGCGCACGGTTCCGTGGCTCGAAGGCACCGTTATGGTTCTGTGTGATGTGCTGGACCACCACCATCACCGGCCGATCCCCCATTCGCCGCGCGCCATCCTGAAAAAGCAGCTCGACCGCCTGACCGGCATGGGCTTCACCCCGATGATGGCGACGGAGTTGGAATTCTTCCTGTTCGAGAAATCCTTCGACGAGATCCGCAAGAGCGGCTTTCGCGACCTGACCCCGATTTCCGGCTATAACGAGGATTACCACATCCTCCAGACCACCAAGGAAGAGCATGTGATGCGCCCGATCCGCAACCACCTCTATGCGGCCGGCATCCCGATCGAGAATTCCAAGGGCGAGGCCGAGGCCGGACAGGAAGAGCTGAACATCAAATACGCCGCCGCGCTCGACACTGCCGACTACCACACCATCGCCAAACACGCGATCAAGGAGATCGCCTGGCAGCAGGGCCACGCCGTGACCTTCCTGCCGAAATGGGACCACACCAAAGTCGGATCGTCGAGCCACGTGCACCAGTCGCTCTGGGCCGACGGAAAACCGGCGTTCTATGACGAAAACGACGATCTCGGTATGTCGGAGTTGATGAAAAACTACATGGCCGGTTTGCTGAAATACGCACCCGACTACATGTATTTCCTCGCGCCCTATGTGAACAGCTACAAGCGCTTCCAGAAAGGCAGCTTCGCTCCCACGCGCACCATCTGGTCCGTGGACAACCGCACCGCCGGTTTCCGCCTGTGCGGTGCCAACAGCAAGGCCGTGCGCGTGGAATGCCGCGTTGGCGGCTCCGACCTCAACCCCTACCTCGCCATGGCGGCGCAGCTCGCCGCCGGCATCAAGGGGATCGAGGACAAACTGCCGCTCGATCCGCCCACCGTTGGCGACGCCTATGCCGGCGACACCGGCATGATCCCGCAAACCCTGCGCGACTCCATGGCCACACTGAAAGCCTCGACCATGCTGCGCGAAGCGCTTGGCGATGACGTGGTGGACCACTACACCCGCGCCGCCGAATGGGAACTCGAAGAATTTGACCGCGTCGTGACCGATTGGGAAATCGCACGCGGGTTTGAACGGGCCTGACGCCCCTCTTGAAGGAAACAAAAATGACAAAGTTGATCAAGTGCATCTCGCCGATCGACGGCTCGGTCTATGCCGAGCGTCCGGCGCTGAGTATGGAAGAAGCCGAGGCCGCCGTGGCCCGCGCCCGTGCCGCACAAAAGGAATGGGCGCGCCGCCCGTTGGCCGAGCGCATCGAACTGGTGCAGGCCGGCGTGGCCGAGCTGGGCAAAATGAATGACGAGATCGTTGTGGAACTCGCCCACATGATGGGCCGCCCCGTGCGGTATGGCGGCGAATTCGGCGGTGTCGAGGAACGCGCTTCGGGCATGGCTGCCATTGCCGAAGAGGCGCTCAAACCGCATATCGTCGAGGACAGCGGTGATTTCGAGCGCCGGATCGAACGCGAGCCCCACGGCGTGGTGCTGGTCATCGCCCCGTGGAACTACCCCTACCTCACGGCCATCAACACCGTTTCCCCGGCCCTGATCGCCGGCAACGCCGTGATCCTGAAACATGCCTCGCAAACCCTTCTGGCAGGCGAGCGCATGGTCGAGGCCTTCACCCGCGCCGGCATCCCCGCCGATCTGTTCCAGAACGTGTTCCTCGACCACGCCACCACTTCGGCACTGATCGCGGGCAACAACTTCGATTTCGTCAACTTCACCGGCTCCGTCGGTGGCGGGCAGGAAATGGAGCGCGCGGCGGCAGGCACCTTCACCGGCGTCGGCACGGAACTTGGCGGCAAAGACCCCGGCTATGTCATGGACGATGCCGATCTGGACGCCGCCGTGGACACATTGATCGACGCGGCGATGTTCAACTCCGGCCAGTGCTGTTGCGGCATCGAGCGGATTTACGTCATCGACAGCCTCTATGACGCCTTCGTCGAGAAGGCCGTGAACATCGTCAACGGCTACAAACTCGGCAACCCGCTCGACCCCGAAACCACCATCGGCCCGATGGCCAACCAGCGGTTCGCGGACGAGGTGCGCGGCCAGATCATGGAGGCCGTCCACATGGGCGCCACGCCGCTGATTGATCCGGAAAACTTCCCGATGGATGACGGCGAGGGCACCTATCTGATGCCGCAGATCCTCGTGGACGTGAACCACGACATGCGCGTCATGCGCGACGAAAGCTTCGGCCCCGTCGTCGGCATCATGAAGGTATCAAGCGACGAGGAAGCCATCGAGCTGATGAACGACTCCGAATTCGGCCTCACCGCCTCGCTCTGGACCAACGACCCCGAACGCGCGGCGCGCATCGGGCGCGAACTGGAAACCGGCACCGTGTTCATGAACCGCGCCGACTACCTCGACCCCGGCCTGTGCTGGACCGGCTGCAAGAACACCGGCCGCGGCGGCGCGCTCTCCGTCCTCGGGTTCCAGAACCTGACCCGTCCGAAATCCTACCACTTCAAGAAAGTCACATCATGAAACTCTATGGCAACTGGTCCTACCCGACGACCATCAAATTCGGGGCCGGACGTATCAAGGAACTGCCCGAAGCCTGCGAAGCGACGGGGATGAAAAACCCGCTGCTGGTCACTGACAATGGGCTGGCGGATCTGCCGATCACCCAAGCTACGCTCGATATCATGGAAGCCGCCGGTCTGGGCCGCGCCATGTTCTCGGATGTGGACCCGAACCCGAACGAGAAAAACCTGGAAGCAGGGCTTGAAGTCTACAAATCCGGCAACCATGACGGCGTGATTGCCTTTGGCGGCGGCTCGGGCCTCGATCTGGCGAAAATGGTCGCCTTCATGTCCGGCCAGACCCGCCCCGTCTGGGATTACGAGGACGTGGACGACTGGTGGACCCGCGCCGACCCGAACGGCATCGCCCCGATCATCGCCGTGCCGACCACGGCGGGAACAGGCTCCGAGGTGGGGCGCGCCAGCGTTATCACCAACTCCGAAACCCACGTAAAGAAAATCATCTTCCATCCGAAGGTCCTGCCCAGCATCGTTATCGCCGACCCGGAGCTGACCGTCGGCATGCCGCCGATGATCACCGCCGGCACCGGCATGGACGCCTTTGCCCATTGTCTGGAGGCCTACTCCTCGCCGCACTACCACCCCATGTCGCAAGGCATCGCGGTAGAGGGCCTGCGTCTGGTCAAGGAATACCTGCCCCGCGCAATGGCCGACGGCACGGATATCGAGGCCCGCGCCCATATGATGAGCGCCGCCATGATGGGCGCCACAGCCTTCCAGAAGGGCCTCGGTGCCGTCCACGCCATCTCCCACCCGATCGGCGCGGTCTACGGCACGCATCACGGCACCACCAACGCCGTTGTCATCCCGCCGGTGCTGGATTTCAACCGTCCCGCCATCGAGGACCGGATCGTGACCCTTAACGGCTATCTCGATATCGAGGGCGGCTTCGACGAATTCCGCCAGTATGTCGTGGACCTGAACGAGAGCCTCGGCATCCCCAAGCGCCTGTCGGAAATGGGCGTCGGCACCAACCGGATCGAGGAAATCGCCCGCATGGCGCTCGAAGACCCCAGCACGGGCGGCAATCCGGTGGAAATGACGCTGGAAAACACCATCGAACTGCTCGAAAAATGCGTCTAGGCTAGCTGCACACAACACCACCTGAAGGGCCCCGAACCGGTTTCGGGGCCCTTTTTGTTGACACCCGCGCCGCCCGCGTGTCCGATACCCCCATGCAAACCCGAACCTTCCAGACCGCCGAAGGCGTGGAAATATTCATCGCCCTGTTCGGCAACCCGCAAAACCCCGCGCTGGTTCTGTGCCACGGCCTCGGCGCCGACCATCGCCAGTGGATTGCGGATGCCGAGCATTTTGCGCAGGACCGTTACGTCATCGTCCCCGACCTGCGCGGCCACGGGCAATCGACCCGCCCGGCACGCGCAACGGAACGCGATTTCTCCGTCGCTGCCCTCTCCGGCGATCTGGCCTCGGTCCTGACGCAACTCGGAATCCGGCAATGCGATTTCACCGGCAACTCGCTCGGCGGGTTGATCGGGCTGGAACTGAGCATGCG
>WFTU01000047.1 GCA_015485375.1 Paracoccaceae bacterium
CCCCGCTCACCGCCACCGGATCGCTCAGCGCAAAACAGGCCCCGTCCCCGGGCGCCGAGACATCCAGCCAGAACACATCCGGCCGCATGGAAACCTGCCGCAAATCGCGGCGCAAATCCCATGCCCCGGGCAAAAACGACACCACCGGTATCGTCTGCCCCAATGTCAAAAACGCCAGCTTCTCCGCCTTGGGCCGCCGCCGCAATACCTCCGCCATCAGGCTCACCGCCAGATGCGCGCCCGAGGAATGCCCGATCACCAGCACCTCGTCCACATCACTGTCCAGCGCCGCCTCGATCCGCGCGGCAAAACTGTCGATACGCGGCTTGAGAACCTCCGGCATCGCCCCGCCCGCCTGCGCCCAGAAGGAAAAATCGTGCAACAGATAATAGGCATAGAACTTCCGGTCGAACCGCCGGAACATCACCAGCAGCGCCGACACCAGCAAGCTACCCAGCGCCACGCCCGCCAATCCGCCGAACACCCGCCAGACCTCCACCCCCAGCCAGACCGAAAACGACAGTTGCCCCAGCAGGATCACCACCGGATACAGCGCCACCATTATCGGCGCCTTGCGCAGCCGGAACAACGCCCCCAGCGTCCCGCTCGCCAGATAGAGCCACAGCGTTTTCAGCAACAACCAGTAGGTCCGCAAAATCGTCTTGCGCATGGAGGCATGGACAATATCGTTCCAGAGCAGAAACTCGAACCGCGTCTCGCAATCCGACCCGTCCATCTCCGCCGTCACATCCCAGCGATAGCGCTCCCCCTGTCCGGTCACACCCTTCACCGAAATATCGTAACCGGAAATCTCCGCCTGCTTCTTTCCCTCGCCGCGATACAGCTCGCGATACCGACGCGGCGGCATCGGGTCATAGCCGGGCACATAGAAAACATGGCGGCGAAACGGGCGTTGGGACGATAAACTCAAAGCAGGGCGACTATACTACCGGAAAGGGTTGAAAACTATCCCCGCTGTATTACCCGATCGAGCCGAGGAAAGGAACATTTTCCAGCAACCAGTAGGACATCTCGGTAAACAGCCCGGTCAGCAGCAGCACCCCGATCAGGATCAGCAGCCCGCCACTCAGGTTCTCGATCAGCTTCATGTGCTTCTTCATCCGGTTCATGGTCTTCACAAACCGGTTCATGAACATCGCGGCCAGCATGAACGGAATACCCAGCCCGATAGCATAGAACCCCAGCAACAGCGTCCCCTGCCCGACCGAGCCTTCCTGCGCGGCTAGCGACAGAATGGCGCCAAGGATCGGCCCGATGCACGGCGTCCAGCCAAAGGCAAACGCCAGCCCGAGGATATAGGCCCCGAACACGCTGCCGCCCTGATCACCCGCATCGATGCGCGCCTCGCGGTAAAGCAGCGGTATCTTGAACAACCCCAGAAAATGCAGACCGAAGATGATAATCACCACCCCGGCGACCTTGGTCATCACCCCCTGATAGGACAAGAACAGCTGCCCGAAGGCCGAGGCCGCAAAACCCAGAATCATGAATACCGTCGACAGACCCAGAACGAAAAACGCCGCCTTGATGATCACGCCCTTGTTCTGGCCCTTCTCCATCTCCTCGATGGAGGAGCCGCCCATATATGCAAGATAGGGTGGCACAATCGGCAATACACAAGGCGAAAGGAAAGACAAAACCCCGCCGATCACCGCGATCACCAGCGAAAGGCCCATGGAGGCGTCAATGATATCGAGTCCGAACATTCGTATTCTCCTGATTCCCCTCTACCTATCCGGTTTGGGCCGCCTCGTCATGTCTCTAATTTTCACAAAGGCGTGGACATGCGTGAATGTGCGGTTTAGCCATCGCATATGGAACAGGATCACGAACTCGACGCCATCGGGCTGCTCTGCCCGCTGCCGGTGCTGAAGGCCCGCAAACGATTGCTCGCCCTCGCCCCCGGGCAGGTGCTGCGCCTGCTCGCCGATGATCCGGCCGCAGTGATCGACGTGCCGCATTTCTGCGCCGAACAGGGGTATGACCTGATCGAAACCCGACAGGCGGAAACCCACAGTATCTACCGGATTCGCCGCCCTCTCGGGTGATCACGACCCGTCACCAATTCGTTTGGCGAAGTGAATTCCCCACGCCGCACCCCGCCCCTATGCTCCGGAAATCTTGTTGTAACCGGAGAATTTGAAATGTTGAAGAACCTCGCTCTTGCCACCGCCATTGCCGGCGGTCTTGCAGCCCCCGCCCTCGCGCAGGAAATGCCCTATCCCGACACGATCGTCATTCTGGACGTGTCCAATTCCATGTGGGGCCAGATCGACGGCGTCCCGAAAATCGGGATCGCCCGCGAGGTCATCGGCAATCTGGTGCAGGATCTCGAAACCGATTCCGCCTTCGGCCTGATGGCCTATGGCCACAGCAAATCACAGGGCTGCGATTCTATCGAAATGATCCTGCCCGTCGGCCCGCTCGACCCCGAAGCATTTGGCGAGGCCGTAAACAGCCTGACCCCGCAAGGCCGCACCCCGCTGGTCGCCGCCGTGAAACAGGCCGCCGACTCGCTCGAATACCCCACCCGCTCCGGCCGGATCGTGCTTATCAGCGACGGAACCGAGAGCTGTGACGGCGACCTCGCCGCCCTCGCCGACACCCTCGGCGCCGACAGCCTCGACTTCACCGCCCATGTCATCGGCTTTGGCGTCGGCGACCCCGACGAACAGGCCGAACTCGGCTATCTGGCCGAAAAAACCGGCGGCCTGTTTGTCGCCGCCGACTCCACCGAGGAACTGAAGGCCGCCCTGCAATCCATGATGGGCGACATGGACGAGGAACCCGCGGACGGCGAAGCCATGACCGACAGCGAAAGCATGACCGAAGAAACCATGCCTGCCGAGGACGCACCCGCCGGGGGCGAAACCATGACAGAGGGAGAAACGACAACTCCCGCTAACGGCGACTAACATCCGGTGCCCGCCATCGCCGATCGTGGCCTCCGCGGAGGAATTCCGGAGGCCACGATGCTGTGGCATCAATGCAACAGTCATGCTTTTATTGTAAAATTTCGCCAGCCTGTTTGACAACAGGCGGGCAAAATAAACTATCAGCATAAGGAAAACCAACACCCGAAGATT
Organism: Paracoccaceae bacterium; assembly: GCA_015485375.1. Taxonomy (GTDB): domain Bacteria; phylum Pseudomonadota; class Alphaproteobacteria; order Rhodobacterales; family Rhodobacteraceae; genus NORP23. The sequence goes on from WFTU01000047.1 coordinate 3,108, forward strand.
GTAAACCTGTACCAATAATAGAGACATCCCATGAAAAACATCATCCTCGCCGGCACCGCAATTGCAACACTTGCAGGCGCCGCATCCGCAGAAGTATCCTGGAACGGCGAAGCAAAAACCGTCTACAACAGCGTTAGCGGATTTTCGTATGACGTCGAAGCCAACCTCATCCTCGGCACCGAAGTTACAAACGGCATTTCCGCCAGCGTCGAACTGGGAGTGGTCACGAACAGCACCACGGGTGCGCTTGAAATCGACAAGTATCCGGTTCTCCGGATCGAGGGCGATTATGGCCGCATTTCATACGGAAACGCATCCAAAATCGGCGGCGCCAGCGACCGCTTCAGCCCGACCAAAGGCGTACCCGTTATTTCCACCTGGGGCACTGCTGTGGGATCGCTTGCGCGTGGCGACGTCAACCTGTCAAACGTCGGTTTTTCCGGCAGCGTTGACTTTGCCCCGGCAACAGGGGCCCTGTCCGGTCAGGAATACGGCGTCTCCGGCACATTTGGCGCATTTTCATTCGGCATCGGCAAGGGCAACGGACCTGCCTTCGAGCCGGTTTACGGTATCAATATCGGCGGCGATTTCGGTGCCTTCACAATAGCCGCCTCTTACCGCTACGACGATTACACCGCAGCCAGTCCCCTGCTCACGCCCAAAATCGAGAGCGGCGTCGAAATGGGCTACGATCTCGGAAACGGTTACTCTTTCGCTGCGTATTACGCATCGGACAGCTCTTCCGCGTCTGGCATCAATTACGGTGTATCCGGCACCTATGCTTCCGGCCCGTGGGACGCAACACTCGCATACACCAACAAGGCGGCAACCCCGGACGTCACCCTCGACGTTGCCTACGACATCAATGCGGAAACAACCGTCTCCGCAGGATGGAGCCAGACCAAAGGCACCTACGCCGCCGTCGACTATACGGTCGGCAACGGCATCACGATCTTCGGGTCCTACAGCACCGGATATTCGAAACCGACCGGTGCAACCCTCGGCGCATCTGTCGAATTCTAGGAACCGCCACAGCGGATCATACAAAGGGGACCGACCGCAAGGCCGGTCCCTTTTTATCAGGTCTTGATCCAGTCCTCTGCCAGATCCCGCTTGAACAGCGGATAGGTATGCACCCGCCCGGGCATGAAGGGGCTGAACAGACGGGTCGCGTTGCGCAGCCAGTGCACATCCGTCACCACCGCCAGCTTGTTGTATTTGGTGAAATGCTTGAGATCGAGCTTCAGGTCTTCCCAGCCCGCCCCCACGGTCGCGCCCTCAAAGCCCTTGCCGATCACAATCAGGATCTTCAGCTTGTCATGGCGCTTCAGTTTTTCGTCGATCGCCGGCTCGATCAGCTTGTCATAATCCACCGCATTCAGCCGCCCGTTGACCTCCAGCGCCAGCACGTCGTTCGGGAACCCGTCGAGGATCTCCACCCCCTCCGGTTTTTCCTCGCCGGTGCGCGCCCATTCCGTTGCGTCCGCGAGATCGGCCTCGGCAAAATGCCGGACCTCGGCCTTGATAAACAGCTTGGCCAGCGCCTCGCCCGTGCGCAGCAAAACCCCGTCGGAGACCACGGCCACCCGCGGCACCAGCGTCTCGCGGTTATGGATCAGCTTCAGATGCGCCATCATGGCCGAAAAACTGTCATACCCCGGAAATTCTTTCGCATGGATCAGCAGCGCCGGAATGCGGTCATGCGTATTGATCGCCTCGCTCATGACATCGCCCAGACGGGTAATATCCTCCTCGGTGATCTTGTCGGTTGGCGTAACCGTCACCAGACTGCCATCGTCTTCAACCTTGATATCGAACATAGCCACATCTCCTTTGTTAGATCAGGAGCCATCGGGCAAACGGGCCCGCAGGCCTCTCTTCACAACTTGGTGAGACTTGGCGGATTTTCAACCCCTCACTCGGCCGCCTGCACCTGCGGCGCGCCACCGTCGCGGAATTTGGCCAGCAGATATTCCCGCCGTTTTGCCGCCTTGGCCGCCGCTGCCTGTTTGACGTGGCCGAACCCGCGAATTTGCAACGGCAGTTCCGCCAGTTCGATAGCAATATCGCGCGTCTCCGGCGTCAGCCCCGCCTGCACCTCTTTCATGGTCCTGACGTATTCGCGGATCAACGCCCGCTCCATTTTCCGCTCGGCGGTATAGCCGAACAGATCGAACGGCGTCCCGCGCAGGAATTTCAGCCGCGACAACAGGCCGAAAGCCTTCATCATCCACGGCCCGAACTCCGATTTCACCGGATTGCCGTTGCTGTCCTTCCTGCCAAGGACCGGCGGCGCCAGATGGAACCGCATGGCCCGCACGCCGCTGAAATGCTGCTCCACCGCCGTTTCCAGCGTGTCGCGATGCAACCGCGCCACCTCGTATTCGTCCTTGTAGGCCAGCAACTTGTGATAGCCCCGCGCCAGCGCCGCGCCGAATTCCGGATCGACCGCTTCGGCAGCCGCCACCCGCTTGCGGTATTTCTTCGCCAGCCGCGCATTCTGGTATTTCGCCAGATGCGCCGCGCGCACCTCCAGCGGATCGGTGCCCTCGGGCATCGCCACCACCGTCCCGCCCAGCGCCTTGAGCGCCTGCTCGGGAAACGCCACCGCCCAGCGCCCGATCTTCAGCGCCAGCAGATTGCCCTCGACTCCGGCCCCGTTCAGCTCCACCGCCCTCTCGATCGCTTCCAGCGACAGCGGCACCAGCCCCGCCTGCCACGCCGCCCCCAGCATCAGGACATTGGCATAGATCGCATCGGCCAGAAATTTCTCCGCCAGTTTGGTCGCATCCAGCATCGACAGCGCCTCGCCGCCGATCCGCGCGCTCAGCGCCATGCTCATCCGGTCCACCGGCAGGCTGAAATCCGTGTTGCGGGTAAAATCTCCGGTAATGATCTGGTGCGCATTGCAAACCGCCTTTGTCCGCCCCCGCGTCATCAGCCCCAGCGTTTTCGCGCCGGAAGAGGTCACCAGATCCCCCCCGATCAGCGCATCCGCCTCGCCCACCGCCACACGAATGGCGGAAATATCCTCGGGCCGCTCCGCCAGACGACAATGGATATGCACCGCGCCGCCCTTCTGCGCCAGCCCCGCCATCTCCATCACACCGGCGCCCTTGCCCTCCAGATGCGCCGCCATCGCCAGCAACGCGCCGACCGTCACAACGCCCGTGCCGCCAACACCGGTAATCACGATGTTATGCGTGCCGTTGATCGCCGGCAGCTCCGGCTCCGGCAGATCCGGCAGATCGAGCGCCGCCTTCTCCGGCTTCTTCACCTCGGCCCGTTCCAGAGTCACAAACGCCGGACAAAACCCGTCGATACAGGAAAAATCCTTGTTGCAGGACGACTGGTCAATCTCGCGCTTGCGGCCCAGCTCGGTTTCCAGCGGCAGGATCGAGACACAATTCGA
>WFTU01000048.1 GCA_015485375.1 Paracoccaceae bacterium
CTTCAAGCTGGACAACGAGATGGCCAAAACCCCCGAGGCGGTGCGTGATTTGCTGATGGCGGTCTGGGAACCGGCGAAGGCGGCGGCAGAGCGGGACGCGGTGAAGCTGACGGAGTTGTTGCACGAGGACGGCGTGAACGGTGATCTGGCGCCGTGGGACTGGCGCTATTATGCGGCGAAGTTGCAGAAGGCGGAGCATGACCTCGACGAGGCGGAGGTGAAACCGTATTTGCAGCTCGACAACATGATCGCGGCGGCGTTCGACGTGGCGGGGCGGCTGTTCGGCCTGTCGTTCAAACCGCTGGATGTGCCGCTTTATCATCCGTATGCGCGGGCCTGGGAGGTTCGCAAGGGGGATCGCCATATCGGTGTGTTCATCGGCGATTATTTCGCCCGCGCCAGCAAACGATCCGGCGCGTGGTGTTCCCGGTTCCGCCCGCAGTCGAAGCTGGATGGCGAGGTCCGCCCGATCGTGGTCAACGTCTGCAATTTCGCCAAACCGCCGGTGGGCGAGGCGGCGCTGCTGACTTTTGACGATGCGCGCACGTTGTTCCATGAATTCGGCCACGCACTGCATTCGCTGATGTCGGATGTGACCTACGGTTTCATTTCCGGCACTTCGGTCTCGCGCGATTTTGTCGAACTGCCGAGTCAGCTTTACGAACACTGGTTGAGCGAGCCGGAGGTGTTGTCGAAATTCGCCCTGCATGCCGAAACGGGCGAGGCTATGCCGAAGGCCCTGCTGGACAAGCTGCTGGCGGCGGAGAATTTCGATCAGGGGTTTGCGACGGTGGAATATACGGCCTCGGCTCTCGTCGATCTGGATTTTCATGACGGGCCCGCGCCTGCGGACCCGATGGCGGCGCAGGCGGCGACGCTGGAAGGGCTCGGCATGCCTGCGGCGATCACCATGCGTCACGCGACACCGCATTTCGCGCATGTGTTTTCTGGCGACGGCTATTCCAGCGGCTACTACTCCTATATGTGGTCCGAGGTGATGGATGCGGATGCCTTCGAGGCGTTCAGGGAAACGGGTGATCCGTTCGACCCCGAAACCGCCGACCGGCTGGCGGAATTCATCTATACCGCCGGTGGTTCGCGCGATGCGGCCGAATTGTATCAGGCGTTTCGCGGCTCGATGCCGAAGGTAGAGGCCTTGCTGAAAGGGCGGGGGCTATGACGCATGGAATCCGGCCTTTGCATGGTGTAACCCCGTGAAAAACGGGAGCCGAAAATGTTGACAGTTATCTCTCCGGCCAAGAAGCTGGACTTTGAAAACGCCACACCGAAAATACCGGTAAGCGATCCCGAATTCCGGTCCGACGCCTATGCGCTCACCCGCACGGCGCGGCGTTTGAGCGTGGCCGACCTGCAAAAACTGATGCGGATCAGCGAGAACCTGGCCAAACTCAACCAGGCCCGTTTTCGGGACTTCGCGGAAACGCCCGAAGCCGAAGCCCTTGCTCCGGCGGCACTGGCCTTTGCCGGTGATACCTACCAGGGCCTGGAGGCCGCCTCTCTGGAGCCGGAGGAACTCGCCTACGCGCAGAGCCATCTACGCATCCTTTCGGGCCTGTATGGCCTGCTCCGCCCCATGGATATGATCCAGCCCTACCGTCTGGAAATGGGCAGTCGTCTCGCCACCCGTCGCGGCAAATCGCTCTATGACTACTGGGGCGACCGTCTGTCCAAGGCCCTGAACGAGCAGGCCGAAGAGGTCGGGACCGCCATCCTGCTCAACTGTGCCTCCGTCGAATACTTCAGCGCGGTCAGGCCCGAGGCCCTGAACTTGCGCACCGTCACCCCCGTGTTCATGGAAAACCGCGAATCCGGCCCGAAAATTGTCAGCTTCTACGCCAAACGCGCCCGCGGCGCGATGGCCCGCTTCGTCATCCAGAACCGCATCGATTCCATCGAAGGACTGAAAGATTTCGACGCCGGAGGTTACGCGTTCCGAAGCGATATGTCGGACGGAGACAAACTGGCATTCATACGCGACGACGCTTAGGAAAAATCCGGATTAAAAGCGGGAAGTTGGTAGCGGGAGAGGGACTTGAACCCCCGACACGCGGATTATGATTCCGCTGCTCTAACCACCTGAGCTACCCCGCCGGACCGAGGGTGTATTTAGGGCAGGCGGCAAGGGGCGTCAAGCGGGAAAAGCGGGAATGCTTGGCAAACATTGACGGGTTATGAACTGTTTGAAGTTGGCGCCTCCGACTCTAGCAGCAAGGAGGTGTTGCCGCCCGAAGCCGTCGTATCGATGCAGGTATGGCGCTGTAGTTGCACATGGGTGACATCCGGCATGCCGGTGACAAGCGGCAGGATCGGGCCTTTGCGCTGCGCCAGAGAGATATCATATCCCCGGGCGGTCTGTTCATTCCCCCAGTAGATTGCGCCGGAAAACCCGGTAAGCGTTGCCAGTGCGGGTGTGGGCAGGTCGGGGGCAAGGACCGGTGTTCCGCCAAGCCGACGCACCGCTTCGGCTTGGCGCGCGGCGGTTTTCCTGCCTGGTCCGAGGCACAACAACGGGGGGCGGGAATAGCTTGCCAACCTGTTGGACTCGCCCGTTGGGCCGGGAAGGTTCTCGACCGAAATCTCGCGCAAATCCGGGCGAATGGCGTTCAGGTCCTTTTGTACCGTTTCCACCTCGGTTTCCCTGTCGGCCTCTAAGTTTCCCGTCGGGGTTTCCGGCAGGACCTGCCGGAAAAAGCGCAACAGATATGCCTCCCCGCCCGCCTTGGGTCCGGTTCCGGAAAGTCCCTCGCCGCCAAAGGGTTGAGAGCCGACAACGGCGCCGATCTGGTTGCGGTTTACATAGATGTTGCCCGCCTTGAGGCGGGCGATCACATGTTGCACCCGATCGTCGATCCGCGTGTGCAGCCCGAAGGTCAGCCCGTAGCCCGTGGCGTTGATGTCCCCGATCACACGGTCCAGTTCCGCCGCCTTGAAGGTGGCGATGTGCAGGACGGGGCCGAAAACCTCGCGCTCCAGATCGGCGATGCTGTCGACCCGCAGCAGGGTGGGGGGGATGAAGTGGCCGGTGTCGGGGCAGGGTAGCTGCGCGATCAGGCGACCTTGGGCACGGGCGGTAGCGATATAGGCTTCGATTTCGGCCTGCGCCGCGCTGTCGATCACCGGCCCGAGGTCGGTTGACAGTTGCCACGGTATGCCAAGCGACAGTTCGGCCATCGCGCCCTGCAGCATTTCGGTGAAGTCCCCGGCGATGTCGTCCTGCACATACAGGCACCGCAGCGCCGAACACCGTTGCCCTGCCGACTGGAAGGCGCTTTGTATCACGTCGCGCACTGCCTGCTCCGGCAGGGCGGTGGAATCGACGATCATGGCGTTCAGGCCGCCGGTCTCGGCAATCAGGGGCGCGCCGGGGTGCAGGTTTTCGGCCATGGCACGGCGGATTAGCCATGCAGTTTCGGTCGAGCCGGTAAAACAGCCCCCTCCGAGGCGCGGATCCGACGTTAGCGCCGCGCCGATCCGCCCGTCGCCGGGCAGTAGTTGCAGCACCGAACGCGGCACGCCGGCCCTGTGCAGTAGAGAGACGGCGAAATGGGCGATCAGCGGGGTTTGTTCCGCCGGTTTGGCCAGCACCGCGTGGCCGGCGGCCAGCGCCGCGGCGATCTGGCCGGTAAAGATGGCGAGCGGAAAATTCCACGGGGAAATGCAGGCAAAAGTGCCGACGGGCGGCGCATCGTGGTTTTGGGCCTGCACGGCGTAGTAGCGCAGAAAATCCACGGCCTCGCGCAGTTCGCCAACCGCGTCGGGCAGGGTTTTGCCAGCCTCGCGGGCCAGCAGGGCAAAGATCGCGCCGAAGTTTTCCTGATAAAGGTCGGCGGCGCGGTTCAGGATGGTGGCGCGCCGGTCTACCGGCACATCCCAGACGCGCGCGGAGGTCAGCGCGGTATCCACATCCGCCACGTCGGCCCATGTGACATGCCCGACGGTATCGGCGGGATTGGCGGGGTTTTGCACTGGCATGCGAGCGCCCCCCTCGGGCGGGCCGGCCAACAGGGGCGCGGCGCTGAACAGGGCCTTGGCGAAAGGTGCGCGCGCAGTGTCTATGGCGGCAAGTGTCGGTGCGTCCGCCAGATCGAAACCTTTGGAGTTTTGGCGTTCGGGCAAAAACAGGTCCGGCCCCCTTTTGATACGTGTCGCGGGTAGAGGGGCGGCAAAGGGGTCGGCGGCGACCACCGAAGGCGGGACGGAGTCGTCCACGATTTGGTTAACGAAGGACGAATTTGCGCCGTTTTCCAGCAGCCGGCGCACCAGATAGGCCAGAAGGTCACGGTGCGCGCCGACGGGGGCATAGATGCGGCAACGGGTGTTTTCGGTCCGCAGCACGATGTCGTGCAGCTGCTCGCCCATGCCATGCAGTCGCTGGAATTCATAGGCGCCGGGATCGTCAGCCATTTCAAGGATGGCGGCGACGGTATGGGCGTTGTGGGTGGCGAATTGCGGATAGATGCGGTCGGTCATGCCCAGCAGCTTGCGTGCGTTGGCGATATAGGAAATGTCGGTAGCCGCCTTGTGCGTGAAAACCGGAAAGCCGGGGGCGCCGATAACCTGTGCATGCTTGATCTCGCTATCCCAGTAGGCGCCTTTGACCAGCCGCACCATGATCCGCCGGTCCAGCCGCGTTGCCAGCGCGTGCAGCCAGTCCAGCACTGCGCCGGCACGCGGGCCATAGGCCTGCACCACCACGCCGAAGCCGTCCCAACCGGCCAGCGAGGGATCGGACAGCGTCGCCTCTATTACATCCAGAGACAGGTCGAGGCGGTCGGCCTCTTCCGCGTCAATGTTGAAACCCATGCCGGCAGCTTTGGCCAGCCCTGCGAGGGCGCGCACACGCGGCACCAGTTCCGCCATCACGCGGGCCTTTTGTGCCACCTCGTAGCGCGGATGCAGGGCGGACAGCTTGACCGAAATACCGGGGTTGCGGCGCGTGTCGGCATGGGGGCAGGCGGCTGCGATTGCGGTGATCGCACGCGAATAGGCCAGATGATACTGGCGGGCGTCCTGTTCGGTGCGCGCGGCCTCGCCCAGCATGTCGTAGGAATAGGTGTAGCCCTTGGCCTCCATGCCCGCAGCGCGTTTCATGGCCTTGTGTATATCCTCGCCCAATACGAATTGCCGCCCCATTTCGCGCATAGCGCGGGCCACCGCGTTGCGGATCATCGGTTCGCCCAGCCGCTTGACCGCGCCCCGCAGATGCCCCGCCACCCCGGTTTCGCGATCCTCCAGCACCTTGCCGGTCAGCATGAGCGCCCAGGTTGAGGCATTCACGAGCGAAGACGAGGATTTCCCGAGATGTTTGCCCCAGTCCGACGGTGCTATCTTGTCCTCGATCAGCGCATCGATGGTGCTGGCATCGGGCACGCGTAACAGGGCCTCGGCCAGACACATCAGTGCGACACCCTCGTCTGTGGACAGCCCGTATTCGGCCAGAAATACCTCCATCAATCCCGGCTTGGCCGAGGAACGGATTTCCCGCACCAGCTGTTCGGCGCGATCCGATATACGTCGCCGCGCATCCGGTGACAGGGCGGCCTGTTTCACCAGCAAATCCAGCGTTTTCTGTTGGTCGGCGTAAAGGGCCTCTCTGATGTGTTTCCGCTGGTCTTCGTGCATGATGATACTCCGGCAACGGGGGCGGCTTGTTGCAATTTTCGGTGCTTGCGCCTAAAATACCTCAATATATCAGGGAAAATCGCCTTATTATTCAAAAATAGCAGTCATATTGCCTGAAATTAAAGGGGAAAGTAGCCCAAATGGACTCTACAGTGTTGGACCGTTTCGACCGCGCCATCCTGCAAGTGATGGCCACGGATGCGCGCATCAGCGTCACCGATCTGGCACAACGTATCGGGTTGTCCAAGTCCCCGACCCAGACACGCCTGAAACGGCTGGAGCAGGACGGGTACATAAAAGGATACCGCGCCATCCTCGATCCGATCCGCCTCGGTCTCGACCATGTTGCGTTCGTTCAGGTCCGCCTGTCGGACACCCGCGAGGCGGCGTTGAGCGCCTTTAACCAAGGCGTAAGGGAAATCCCCGAGATCGAACAATGCCACATGCTCGCCGCCGATTTCGACTATCTGCTAAAAGTCCGCGTGCGCGATATGGCCGCCTACCGCTCGGTTCTGGGGGAAAAGATATCCGCGCTACCGCATGTCTCCAGCACCTCGACCTATGTGGCGATGCAGGCTGTGAAAGAAGGGGCGTTATAGGAGGGTTTACTTTACCCTCAGCGATCAATCGTCGCCGGACTATAGTCAATGCCAAGATAGTACGAGTAGCTTGTGATGTCTGTCCCGAACCGCTGCACGGTTCGTGTCTCCAGCTTCTGCACTTCGGCAAACCGCGCGGTGATTTCGGCAGAGAGCGGGTGCCATTCGTTGGTGACAATAATCGCATCCCGACCGGCGAGCGCGGCTTCGTCCCGCCAGAAATCAAACGCGCTTTTGCGACTGGAAATCACCTCGACCCGATGCGATGGAGCCCAGAATCCGAGGATGGACCCGTTGCGGTAATTCGATGCTACCAGAAAGGTGCCGGGGCGCTCCTGTTGCAAAGCGACCGCCCGTTCGGCGGTTTCGGGCCAGCCGTACAAGAGCGCGGTTTCATAGTCGGTTTCACCTGCAACAGCGGATAACGGAAAGACAGTGTAGTTTATGGTGAACAGCGTCGCGGCGACCATCCCGAATACGAAATGGGCGACCAGTTGCCACTTGCGAAAATACAGGCCGGAAAACGGCAGAAAGGCAATCAGTGCGATCAGGTTCCAGTAATACAGAATCTGCGTGAAGGCCGACAGAACCAGACAAAGCGCCGTCGAGACGAAAAACGTGGAAATCGCAATCCTGCGCCAGTTCGCCGGAACACCTTCGGGCTGGCGCAGCATGCGGAAAAAGGCGGCGATCAGAAATGGCGAGGCCGCCACTGCGAACGACAACAGGAATGCTGCCATCTGTCCAAGTGTTTTCCCCGCGCTCGGAGACTGGTCCATACGGTCGGACAGGTTGTACTGGAACGACGCTGCCCCGTTGTCCATATTCCAGACAAAAACCGGCGTCAGCACCAGAAGCGTTACCAGAATTGCCAGATAAAGATGCGGGGATTTCAACATTCCCCGAAACCGCGGCATGACCGGAACCAGGGCAAAAACACCAAGCGCAAACAATGCCGCATTGTATTTCGTCAACCCGGACAGACCGATCAGAACAGCGGCAATATACAGGTGGCGCGCCGTGAATTTTCCGTCAGCTGTAACCGTTTCCAGTGCCTTGAAAACAAAAACGGTGGCCAGCGAGAGCAGCGCGATCATCAGATGATCGTTGAAGACCATTTCGGCAAAAATAAAAATCATCGGGCTGGAAAATACCACCAGCACCGCCGTCATCTTGTCCCGCTTCGAATAGTTTTGGAGCCACCAGAGGATGCTTCCGGTCAAAATCCCGCTGGAGACGAGGGAGGGAACGCGCAGGGCAAACAGGCTATCCCCGAAAATGGCCGCACTTGCGCTTTGCATCCAGGCCTGCAACGGCGGGTGGTCGTAATATGATAGCGCAGGATTCTGCCCCCAAAGCCAGTAATAGGCCTCGTCGGGCAGCGGACTGGCCCAAAGCGTGAAGGCCAGACGGTTGGCAATCAGGACAACAGCGACGAGAGCCAGAAAACCTGCCGGCAGCTTTGGAAACCCCGCCGCGGAAACTGGGTTGGCCGACGCCATGCGGCCGCTTATTCTGTCGCGTCTGCCGCGCGCGGCACGACGGCACCGAACTGGCGGGTCCGCGAACGGAAATTGACCAGCGTAGCTTCGTAGACTTCCGGGGTGAAATCCGGCCAGCTTTCCTTGATGAAAGCGAATTCGGAATAGGCGCTCTGCCACGTCATGAAATTCGACAGGCGCAATTCGCCAGCGGTGCGGATAATCAGGTCCGGGTCGCACTGCCCCCTGGTATCCAGAGCGTCGGAAATAGTGTCTTCGCCGATGTCCTGAATGGCCGTCTCGCCGGTCGAGACCTGCCGCGCGATGGTCCGTATGGCCCGCACCAGCTCGTCGCGTCCGCCGTAGTTGATGGCAATGTTCAGGTTCAACAGCGTGTTGTCTTTGGTCAAATCCGTCAGAAAATCCATCTGTTTGCGAATATCCGCGGCCAAGGGTGTCGGATCACCAAAGAAGCGGACCCTGACGTTTTTCTCGTTCAGTTCCAGCAGGTGATTTTGCAGATAGCCGCGAAACAGCTTCATCAGGCCTTCGACCTCGTGCGCTGCCCGTTTCCAGTTCTCGGTGGAAAACGCATAAAGCGTGAGCGTATCCACGCCCAGATCGGGGCTGGCCTTGACGATATCCTTCACACGGTTTGCACCACGTTTGTGCCCGATCAGGCGCGGCATGCCGCGTTTGGCTGCCCAGCGGCCATTGCCGTCCATAATTATCCCAACATGCACTTCGCGTCCCCTTTCGGATCACATACTGCCCGCTGCAAGCGGATACTCTTATATCGCGACAAATTCAACAAGCGCGTGCAGATAACGGAGGCTATCCGCCTATTCATCCTGCGCGGGAGTATAGTTCCGGCCAAGATAGATTGTATACTCTGCCACCTTCATACCGAAGGGCGTGATGTCGAGTTTCTCCAGTTCCTCGATACTGTCGAAGCGTTCGGTAATTACATCGGCCATTGGATACAGCGGTTCTGTCAGGATAATGGCACTCTGTCCCGCACGGTTGTTTTCCTCGATCCAGTAGCTGAACTGACTCTGGCGGGTAGCGATAACCTCGACATTCGGGTCGTTGATTGTGAATGCCAGAATGGAGCCGGTGCGATAATCCGATGTCGCCAGAAATTCCGCGCCGGTTTTTTCCTGCCAAGCCAGAACTTTCTCGGAGATTTCCGGCCAGCCCCGAGCCACTCCGGGCAGATAACCGGATGTGCCGTTGAAGGCAAAAACCGGAACGATAACGAAGTTGACGGTGAACAGCGTGGTGACGACCGCCCCGTAAACCAAATGCGCGACCAGATGCCAACGACGCTGGAAGTAGGCAAACAGAAAAGGGAACAGAGGCACATAGGCGACAATGATCCAATAGCTGTTGATGACTGTCAGGGAGGCCAGCACCAGGGCAAAGCCGACGACCACAATCAGGGTTCCCGCCGCAATCGGGCGCAACGCCCCAAGCCATTCCGGCACATCCCTTGAACTGAAGAAAAACCGGCCGATTGCCGCTATCAACAACGGGCCGACAAACAACATCACGGTAAGGATGAGCACCTGCACATAAAATGCCCACCGACCCAGCGATACATCCCCGAAGGCCAGCCGGTCGGACAGGTTATACTGGAAAGACGCATCGCCGTTTGCCTGATTCCACAGGAAAACCGGCGTCAGGCAAGCCAGCATGACAAGCGCGGCCAGATAGAGGTGCGGTGAGCGCAACATCGGGCGCAGGCGCTTGCTGAACAAAATCGCCATGAAAATGCCGATTGCGAACAAAACCGCATTGTATTTTGTCAGCCCCGCAAAGCCGATCAATAGCGCCGCACCATAGAGCGTTGTTTTCCGGATCGTTCCGTTCGCCAGAAATCTTTCGAAGGTAAGCGCGGTCAGAATTGTTGCCAGGGACAGAAGCGCGATCAACAGATGATCGTGGAATACAATTTCGAGCAACACAAAGAACAGCGGAGTCGCGAATACAACCAGCACCGCGGGAAGGGCATCGAATTCCAGGCGCGTTCCCCGCGCCCGATTGGACCACCACCGGATCGTCCAGATAACAACGGCGGAACTCAGAAGTGTTGGCGCGCGCAGGGCAAACAGGCTGTGCCCGAAGATTTTTGTGGAAACGGCGATCATCCACGCCTGAAGCGGAGGATGGTCATAATACGACAATGCCGGATGCTTTGCCCAAAGCCAGTAATACCCTTCGTCCGGCAGGGGTGCGGCGAAAAACATGTAGGCGATCCTGTCGATCACAAGGATGCCGAGGATGGTGAACAAAAACCACTTCGGGAGCTTTAATCGCTCTGAAGGCGGCGTGTGTGCGGCAGAAGTCGTCAAAATAAATTATCCCGATATCTTCAAACTCAATATATTATCGGGCCACGGGCGACCAGAAAAAACGCGATTTCCCCGTTATGTTCCGCAAAACGTCGCCTGAACCACTTCTTCCGGCTTTGGCGGGTTCTCGTAATCGGTGAATTCGTCCCGCGCCTCGAACGGGCGAGTCAACACCTCCGTCAACCTCTCGAACGGCGCATAATCGCCGCGCTCCGCCGCCTCGATCATTTTCTCCATCCGGTGGTTGCGCGGGATATATACCGGATTGACAGCGCGCATCACCGCCGCGTCCGGCCCTAGTTGCAGCCAACGTTTCAACCACTCATCGAAGGCCTCGGGATGCGCAAACAGCGTTCGGACGGGTTCCACATCGCCTCCGTCAACCATCCGGGTCAGGCGTCGAAAGAACAGGGTGAAATCGACCCCATTGTTCGCCATATCGGTCAACAAGTCCGAAACCAGCGCCTTCTCGACCGTTTCCAGTCCCAGCTTCCGCGCAAACCCTGCGTGATAGGCCTCCGAAAACAGCACCGGAAACCGGTCCAGCACGGCCTGCGCCGTCTCGCGCGCCTTGTCCGCGTCACGATCCACCAGCGTCAGCAGCGTGCTGCCGAGCTGCGCGAGGTTCCAGTGCGCGATCTGCGGCTGGTTCCCCCAGGCATAGCGCCCCTGCCGGTCGATGGAGCTGAACACCGTATCGGGGTGGAACGTATCCATGAAGGCACATGGACCGTAATCAATCGTCTCGCCGGCGATCGACATGTTGTCCGTGTTCATCACGCCGTGGATAAACCCGACCTGCATCCAGCGGGCCACCAGCTTCGCCTGCCGTTGTATCACCGCCTCCAGAAACGCCAAAGCGGGGTTCGCGGCTGCGGCCGCTTCGGGATAGTGCCGCGCGATGGTATATTCGAGCAGGCGTTTCAGCGACTCCGTATCGCGCCGCGCAAAATGGAACTGGAAGGTGCCGACGCGGATATGACTTTCGGCCACGCGGGTCAGCACCGCACCGAGCAGTAACCCCTCGCGCCGCACCAGATCGCCGGTCGTTACCGCCGCCAGCGCCCGCGTGGTCGGAATGCCGAGCGCCGCCATCGCCTCGCTCATCACATATTCCCGCAACACCGGCCCGATCACCGCACGCCCGTCGCCATTGCGCGAAAACACCGTGCGCCCCGAGCCTTTGAGCTGGATGTCGCGCCGCACCCCGTCCGGCCCGACCACCTCGCCCAGCAGCACCGCGCGCCCGTCGCCGAGCTGCGGAACGAACCCGCCGAACTGGTGCCCGGCATAGGCGGTTGCTACCGGGTCCGCCCCTTCCGGCACCTTATTGCCCGCCAGCACATCCACTGTCAGATCCGCCGGATCAATCCCGATCTCGCGCGCCAGTCCCTCGTTCAGCTTCACCAGCCTCGGCTCCGGCACACGCGCCGGCTCCTGCGGCGCATGGAACTGCGGTGGCAGCGCTGCGAAACTGTTGTCGAGGCGGATCATGCCCGATACTCCGGCAGCACTTCCGGCAACGGTGTGATCTCCGACATCGGGATGGAGACGGAACCGTACTGCAC
>WFTU01000049.1 GCA_015485375.1 Paracoccaceae bacterium
CTTGAGGATAAGTGGGGCGTCAGCGCCGCTGCTCCCGTTGCAGTCGCAGCCGCCGGTGGCGGCGGTGGCGCAGCCGCCGAGGAGGAGCAAACCGCCTTCGACGTGATCCTTACCGCTGTTGGCGACAAGAAGATCCAGGTCATCAAAGAAGTCCGCGCCATCACTGGCCTGGGTCTCAAAGAAGCCAAAGACCTCGTAGACGCTGGCGGCAAAGCCGTTAAAGAAGCGGCTCCGAAGGCTGAAGCCGAAGAGATCAAAGCGAAACTCGAAGCTGCCGGTGCAACTGTCGAGCTGAAATAATCTGTTGCAGCGCTTCGCTGCACAGGCATGAAAAGGCTGGATCCGCCCCTTGTTGGCGGGTCCGGCTGTTTGCGTCTCTCAAGGTGCCCGACAGGACATCTTGAAAGGTGCAGACCCTCCGGACGCGGGACCTGGGAATCCCGCAAGAATTGGTTGGTTGTCACCGCAAGGCTTCAGGCAGGCGTTCCCAGTCGTCTGCCGGGCGTTGAAAACAGGTAAGAAAAAGCATGGCTAAGACGTATTCCGGTCACAAGCGTATCCGCAAATATTATGGTAAAATCCGCGAAGTTGCGGAAATGCCGAACCTGATCCAGGTTCAGAAAAGCTCCTACAAGCTTTTCCTGAATTCCGGCGATCAGGACACTCCGCAAGATGGCGAAGGCATCAATGCGGTATTCCAGTCGGTATTCCCGATCAAGGATTTCAACGAGACCTCGGTTCTCGAATATGTGAAATACGAGCTTGAGCCGCCGAAGTACGACGTCGAGGAGTGCATGCAGCGCGACATGACCTATGGTGCGCCGCTGAAGGTGACCCTGCGTCTGATCGTGTTCGATGTCGATGAGGACACCGGCGCACGCAGCGTCAAGGACATCAAGGAGCAGGACGTATTCATGGGCGAGATGCCCCTGATGACCGAAAACGGCACCTTTGTTGTCAACGGCACCGAGCGTGTGATCGTTTCGCAGATGCACCGCTCCCCCGGTGTGTTCTTCGACCACGACAAGGGCAAGACCCATTCGTCCGGCAAGCTGCTGTTCACCTCGCGGATCATTCCCTACCGCGGGTCGTGGCTGGATTTCGAATTCGACGCCAAGGATATCGTCTATGCCCGTATCGACCGTCGCCGCAAACTGCCGGTGACGACGCTGCTCTATGCGCTGGGGCTGGATCAGGAAGGCATCATGGATGCCTATTACGATACGGTTGTCTACAAGCAGAACAAAAAGAAAAAAGGCTGGACCACGCCGTTCTTCCCGGAGCGGATTCGCGGCACCAAGCCGCTGTTCGATATCGTGGATGCGAAATCCGGTGAAGTGATTGCCGAAGCCGGCAAGAAAGTCACTCCGCGCACCGTGAAAAAACTGATCGACGAGGGCGAGGTGAAAAACATCCTCGTGCCGTTCGAACAGATCGTCGGCCGTTTTGCCGCGAAAGACATCATCAACGAGGAAACCGGCGAGATCTGGGTCGAGGCCGGTGACGAGCTGACATGGGAAATCGATCCCAAGACCGGTGATGTGGTTGGCGGTTCGCTGAAAACGCTGCTTGATAACGGCGTGACCAGCATTCCGACGCTCGACATCGACAACGTCAATGTCGGCCCCTACATCCGCAATACCATGGCGATCGACAAGAACATGAACCGCGACACCGCGCTCATGGATATCTATCGTGTCATGCGTCCGGGCGAGCCGCCCACCGTCGAGGCCTCGGCCGCGATGTTCGACTCCATGTTCTTCAACTCCGAGCGTTACGACCTGTCGGCCGTTGGTCGTGTGAAAATGAACATGCGTCTGGATCTGGATGCACCGGATACCCTGCGTATTCTGCGCAAGGAAGACATTATTGCGGTTGTGAAAGCTCTGGTAGAGCTGCGCGACGGCAAGGGCGCCGTGGACGATATCGACCACCTCGGCAACCGTCGTGTGCGTTCCGTTGGCGAGCTGATGGAAAACCAGTATCGCGTCGGCCTGCTGCGTATGGAGCGCGCCATCAAGGAGCGTATGTCCAGCGTGGAGATCGACACGATCATGCCGCAGGACCTGATCAATGCGAAACCGGCGGCGGCTGCCGTGCGCGAATTCTTCGGCTCCAGCCAGCTGTCGCAGTTCATGGACCAGACCAACCCGCTGTCGGAAGTCACGCATAAACGGCGTCTATCCGCGCTCGGGCCGGGTGGTCTGACACGCGAACGGGCCGGTTTCGAGGTGCGCGACGTGCATCCGACCCACTACGGCCGCATGTGTCCGATTGAAACGCCGGAGGGGCCGAACATCGGTCTTATCAACTCGCTCGCGACTTTTGCGCGTGTGAACCGTTATGGTTTCATCGAAACACCCTATCGCAAGGTTGTGGACGGCACGGTGACCGACGAGGTTATCTATATGTCCGCCACCGAGGAAATGCGCCATACGGTTGCGCAGGCGAATGCGGAGCTGGACGAGAAGGGCCATTTCGTCAACGACATGGTTTCGACCCGTAAATCCGGCGATTACATGCTCAACCCGATCGAGAATGTGGACC
>WFTU01000050.1 GCA_015485375.1 Paracoccaceae bacterium
AGCGGTGGACCTTGACGATGGTGCCATCAATCATGGCATATTCAAAGTCGGCATCTTGGCTTAACGCCTTGAACATCCGGTAAAAAGCGTCGGCTTTGACCCACCTTCGAAACCGTTTGAAAACGCTGTTCCACTTGCCGAACTCCTCCGGTAATTCCCGCCATTGCGCCCCCGTGCGCACGATCCACAAAACCGCTTCCATAAACAGGCGTGGGTCTCGCCCTGTCTGACCGGGGTCACTTTTCTTTCCAAGGGTGAAAGGCTCGATGATAGCCCATTGGGCGTCGTTCAAAACTCTTCGGGTCAAGGCTGCTCTCCTGTCGTTTGCAACCTTGAATCACAGATTAACACGTTTGTGAATCCTGAACGTCAACGCACCCTAGTCGGTTCTGATTTTCTATATTTCTTAGGTTCCCGGAGAGCGCTAACGTTGCAGCTAACAGTGTTACGCCGGCTGAGATAATATATACATAAAACTTAGTCGCATTACTGGTTACCTCTGTGTCTATTACCATGGCTAGAGTAAATGCCAGAATAGCCCCGACACTAACGCCACCTGCGAAATTTCGTAATATCGTAAGGTTAAACATCTAAAAAGGCCACTTTTCGATCTCATTATTCAACGAGATTGAATACTAATAAATCCTCCCCCACAAGTCATACTCGCTCGACTCATCCACCTCGACCGTCACAATATCCCCGACCGTCAACCCCTCGAACCCCTCGTCGATAAACAGGTTCCCGTCGATCTCCGGCGCATCCGCCTTGGTCCGGCACGTCGCGCCCTGATCGTCGATCTCGTCCACGATCACCTCCAGCCGCTGCCCGACCTTCGCCGCCAGCTTCGCCTCGGAAATCGCCTGCGATTTTTCCATGAACCGTTCCCAGCGCTCCTGCTTCACCGCTTCCGGCACATGGTCCGGCGCATCGTTCGAGCGTGCCCCGGCCACGTTTTCGTATTTGAAACAGCCGACCCGATCCAGTTGCGCCTCGTCCAGCCAGTCCAGCAGATGCTCGAACTCCGCCTCCGTCTCCCCCGGATAGCCGACAATAAACGTCGAGCGCAGCGTGATATCGGGGCAATCCGCGCGCCAGCGCGCAATCTCGTCCAGCGTTTTCGCACTGGCCGCCGGCCGCGCCATGCGTTTCAGCACATCGGGGTGCGAATGCTGGAACGGAATGTCCAGATAGGGCAGCACCAGCCCCTCCGCCATCAGCGGAATCAGGTCGCGCACATGCGGATAAGGGTAGACATAGTGCAACCGCACCCACGCCCCCAGCCCGCCAAGCTCCCGCGCCAGATCGGTGATATGCGAACGCACCTCGCCGCCCTTCCACGGATTCAGGTCATGCTTGCGATCCAGCCCGTAGGCCGAGGTATCCTGCGAGATCACCAGCAATTCCCGCACCCCCGCTTCGACCAGCTTCTCCGCCTCGCGCAGCACCGCATGGGCAGGCCGCGAAACCAGCCGTCCGCGCATGTCGGGAATAATGCAGAACTTGCACTTGTGATTGCACCCCTCCGAAATCTTGAGGTAGCTGTAATGCCGCGGCGTCAGCGACACCCCTGTCGCGGGCAACAGATCGACAAACGGATCCGGTGCGGGCGGCACCGCCGCATGCACCGCATCCAGCACCTGTTCGTATTGATGCGGTCCCGTCACAGCCATCACCGAGGGGTGCGCGCCGGTGATATACTCCGGCTCCGCACCCAGACAGCCGGTCACAATCACCCGCCCGTTTTCCTGCAACGCCTCGCCAATCGCCTCCAGACTTTCGGCCTTGGCACTGTCGAGAAACCCGCAGGTGTTCACAATCACCGCGCTGGCGTCCTTGTAATCCGGCGAAATCGCATAGCCCTCCGCCCGCAACCGCGTCAGAATCCGCTCGCTGTCTACCAGCGCCTTCGGACAGCCGAGCGAGACCATCCCGATCTTCGGCTGGCCCTCGCGGGCGGGTTCGTCGATACGGGCACGCGGGGCGAGGTCGGGGCGCAAATCTGGCGGGTTCTGTGTCATACACGCCATATAGAATACATCCCGCGCCAAGGGAAACGGAGAATCGCCGCCCTTTCATGCCGCCGCCGCGTGATAGCTCACCCTGTTCCGCCCCGCCGCCTTGGATTCATAAAGCGCCCGGTCCGCATGCGCGATCAACGCCGCCGGATCACCGTCCTGCGGCGTCCCGAGCGCCACACCGACACTGACCGTCACCGCGATCTCGCGCCCGTCCCCGACGGCAAAGGCCCGCCCGTCGATGGTCCGGCGCAACCGCTCCGCCACAATCTGCGCCTCGCGCGGCGGCGTGTCGGGCATAACCACCAGAAACTCCTCCCCGCCGAGGCGCGCCACCAGATCGACACCGCGCAAATTCTCCTGCAAGCGCCGCGCAAATTCTTTCAACACCAGATCCCCTGCACTATGCCCGAACCGGTCATTCACCGACTTGAACCGGTCCAGATCCATCATCATCACCGCATAGGGCAAGCCGCTCTCGCGCGCCCGTTCGACAATCCGGTTGATATGCTGCATGGCATAGCGCCGGTTATACAACCCCGTCAGCGGATCAATCACCGCCATCCGCAGACTGTCGCGCACATTGGAGCGCAGCCGGTCCGAATATTTCTTCCGCCGCATCTGCGAGCGCAACCGCGCCGCCATCTCGTTGGCATCGAAAGGCGCGCAAATATAGTCGCTGGCCCCCAGATCGAGCGCCTTGCTCGCCGTCTCCAGCTTTCCGTCCTCCACCACCAGCAAAATCGCCGATTGCCGCGTGCGCGGATTGGCCCGCAAGGTCGAGACCAGCCGCAAACCGTCATCCCCGCCCTCCAGATATTGCGTGATAATAAAGGCATCCGGCGGCTCCCGCTCCGCCGCCTCCAGCACCTCCTGTTCCCGTCGCACGATCCCGACCGTGAAGGGAAACCGCGAGGCAATACATGCCTTCCAGTGCTGCCCGCGCGCCTGATCCCCGATGGCCAGCAGCACGCTGCCCTCCTGATCGGTGTCGAACGCGGCCGGATCCAGAAAATCCCCCAGCCCCAGCTCCTGCGAGGTGGCTTCGCGCAGCTTCAGCTCGTCAAACATCATCTTGACCCGCATCAGGTTGCGCACCCGTGCAAACAGCGTGATATCGTTGATCGGCTTGTTGAGGAAATCGTCCGCCCCCGCATCCAGCCCGCGGATGCGCTCCTCCTGCTGGTTGGCCGCGGTGACCATCACCACCGGAATATGCGCGGTCAGCGGGTCGGCCTTCAGCGCGCGACACACCGCATAGCCGTCGATCCCCGGCATCATCACATCCAGCAGAATCATGTCCGGCAATTCGGCCCGCGCCACCTCCAGCGCCTTTTCCCCACTCTCCGCCAGCAGCACATCGAAATAGGCTGCCGAGAGTTTCGCCCGCAATATCAAACGGTTCGTCGCAATATCGTCCACTACCAGAATGCGCCCCGACATATCCCCTCCAAAACATTCCTT
Organism: Paracoccaceae bacterium; assembly: GCA_015485375.1. Classification (GTDB taxonomy): domain Bacteria; phylum Pseudomonadota; class Alphaproteobacteria; order Rhodobacterales; family Rhodobacteraceae; genus NORP23. The sequence continues at coordinate 3,480 of WFTU01000050.1, forward strand.
TGAATATCTTGGCAGTGGACAGGAAAACTCTTAACCAAAGGTTACCAACACAGGAGAAACCCGATGAATCGCGATTCCGCCGAACGTCTCGGCATTCAGGCGCTGGTCTGGCTGGCCGGGAACGACGAATTCCTGCAACGGTTTCTCGACGCCGGCGGGGTGAGCGCCACCGACCTGCGCCAGCGTGCGCAGGAACCGGAATTCCTCGGTTTCGTGCTGGATTTCCTGCTCGGGGACGATGCGATGGTGCTGGCGTTCTGCGATGACAGCAACCTGCCGCCCGAGACCCCGATGCAGGCCCGCGCCGCGCTTCCGGGCGGCGATCTGCCCAACTGGACGTGAACGCGCCCCGCCACAAGGCGGGACGCGGTTTCTTCTAGTTTCCGGTCGCGCCTTCGACGGCGTCGGTCGCGCCCTCGAGCAGATCCGAAACCGCGCCTTCAACCGCATCCGTCGCGTTGTCGACCGCATCCTGCGCTGCCGCGGCTGCCTCGTCTGCGGCCGCCTGAGCCGCTGCCGCCGCCTCGTCAACAGCCGCCTGTGCGGCCGCCGCCGCTTCATCTGCTGCGGCCTGTGCCGCGGCTTGCGCCTCGGCCAGAGCCTTCTCGGCCGCAGATTTCGCAGCCTCTTCCTCGGCCGCCTTTGCCGCTGCCGCTTCTTCGGCCGCTTTCGCCGCCGCGGCTGCTTCCTCGGCTGCCGCCGCTTCCGCCTTGGCCGCCTGGTTCTGGCTATAGA
>WFTU01000051.1 GCA_015485375.1 Paracoccaceae bacterium
CGCCAAACGGGTTAACCCCGATGTCGAGTTCAAGATCGTCTGGGTTTACACCTGGTTCGATCCGGGCAAGGAAGCCGACGCTGCCAATGCTCTGATCGAGCAGGGCGTTGATGTAATCATGCAGCACACCGACTCTCCGGCAGCCCTGACCATTGCCGAGGAAAAAGGCATCTATGCCTTCGGCCAGGCCTCCGACATGAAAGAGTTCGGCCCGAATGCCCGTCTGACCTCGATCATCGACAACTGGGATCCGTATTATATCTCGCGCGTTCAGGCTGTCATGGACGGCACATGGACCAGCACCGCCACATGGGACGGCATTGGCCCGGGCATGGTCGGCATCGGTGAATTCTCCGACAAGATTCCGGCAGATGTGCAGGCCGAGGCCCAGGGCATCATCGATGCGATCGCCGACGGCAGTCTGAAACCGTTCACCGGCCCGATCAACAAGCAGGACGGTTCCGTCTGGCTGGCGGACGGCGAAGTGGCGGATGACGGCACGCTGGCCGGTCTGAACTTCTATGTTGAAGGGATCGACAGCGAGTTGCCGCAGTAAGGCATGCGTTCACAAACAGGAAAAGGCCCGGCATAGCGTCGGGCCTTTTTGTTTGTCAGGCGGGAACCTGTTCGGGTTTCAGCAGCTTGCGCCCGACATTTACCAGCATCAGGAGCGTCAGGAATTCCAGCGCGGCGGCGACCAGAAACGGCGCGCCGGGCAGATAAACCGGCGCGTCCGGTGCGGTGAAAATGCGGAAAATACCGTTCATCACCATCGGGCTGATGATCATTGCCAGACCGGTGACGGATGTGAAAATCCCCTGCAGCTCGCCCTGTGCATCATCCGCCGTGATTTTCGACATGATCCCCTGCAGGGCGGGGCTGGCGATGATGCCGAGCGTCATGAAGGGCATCAGGGCAAACAGCATCCATGCCTGCCCGATGAAGGCGACAGCAATAAAAATGCCGGTATTGAGGATCAGTGAATACTGGGCCGTGCGCATCTCGCCCAGCTTGGGCAGAACCACGCGGATCACCCCGCCCTGCATGATGGCCATGAACAGGCCGAAGATGGCCAGCGACAGGCCGATCATTCCGGGGGTGAAATCGAATTTCTCGATAGTGAAATAGCTCCACACCGCCTGATAGGACTGGTGCGAGATGGTGAAGATCAGGAACAGGAACACCAGTTGTGTCATGTGCGGGATCTTGCGAATGGCAAGGATCGCGCCGAGCGGATTGGCCCGTTTCAGGTCGAACTTGCGACGGGTCTTGTCCGTGACCGTTTCCGGCAGCACGAAATAGCCGAAGGTCACGTTCAGCAATGACACGATGGCTGCGGCGATGAACGGCGCGCGCGGGCCGAACTCGCCCAGCAGGCCACCGAAGGCGGGGCCGAAGACAAAGCCGATGCCGAAGGCTGCCCCGACAATGCCGAAATTCGCCGCGCGTTTTTCCGGCGGTGTGATATCGGCGACATAGGCGCTGGCTGTCGAAAAGGTGGCGCCGGTAATCCCCGCGATCAGCCGCCCGATAAACAATAGCCAGATCGTGCCGGCGATGCTCAGCAGGATATAGTCCAGCCCCATGGCAAACAGCGACAACAGCAGAACCGGGCGCCGCCCGAACCGGTCCGACAGGTTGCCCATCAATGGCCCGAAGATAAACTGCATCACCGCATAGGTCGTGGCCAGCAGCCCGCCCCAGAGCGCGGCGTCACTGATCGTGCCGCCGGTCAGCTCCAGAATAAGGCTCGGCATGACCGGAATGATCAGGCCGATCCCGATGGAGTTCAGCATCAGGGTGATGATGATAAAGACGAATGGCAAACGCGCTTTCATGGAAGGCTCCGCAGAGGTCGGGGATGGCCACCGTCGGCGGGCCGTGAGCGTTCCTACAAAATCGGGCGGGCCTTCACAAGGCGAGCGCGGGCGATTTACCGTCGCACCTCACTTGTCCGTTACCGCTGGCTTTCGCGCCAGTCCGGGTTGATCCAGGGATCGGCATCCTCGGGCGGCAGGGTGCGGCCCAGAATGTGGTCGCCGGCCTTTTCGCCGACCATGATCGAGGGCGCATTGAGGTTACCGTTCGGAATGCTCGGGAAGATCGAGCTGTCGGCAAGGCGAAGCCTCCCCATCCCGATCACACGGCACTGCGGATCGACGACGGCCAGCGGGTCATCCGCGGCACCCATGCGGGCCGTGCCGCAGGGATGGAAGGCGCTCTCGGCATGTTCGCGGATGAAATCGTCCAGTTCGTCATCGGATTGCACCGCCTCGCCGGGCTGGATTTCGTGTCCGGCGTAGGGTTCGAAGGCCGCCTGTGCGAAAATCTCGCGGGTGAAGCGGATGCAGGCGCGAAAATCGCGCCAGTCGTCGGGGTGGCTCATATAGTTGAACAGGATGTTCGGCGCCGCTTTCGGGTCAGCCGAGGCCAGCGTCACCGCGCCGCGCGATTTCGAGCGCATCGGCCCGACATGGGCCTGAAACCCGTGCCCTTCGGCTGCCGCCTTGCCGTCATAGCGCACGGCTATCGGCAGGAAGTGATACTGGATATCGGGGTATTCCACCCCCGCCGCCGAGCGGATAAACGCCGCCGATTCAAACTGGTTCGAGGTGCCGAGGCCGGTTTTCGTGAACAGCCACTGCGCCCCGATCGCGGCCTTGGACAACAGGTTCCAGTGTTTGTAGAGCGTGATCGACTGCAGGCTCGCCTGCTGGATATAGAGTTCCAGATGGTCCTGTAGGTTCTGCCCGACGCCCGCGCGGTCTGCCAGAACGGTTATCCCGTGTTCGCGCAACTGCGCCGCCGGACCGATGCCCGACAGCAACAGCAGTTTCGGCG
>WFTU01000052.1 GCA_015485375.1 Paracoccaceae bacterium
AATGCGGTAGGCGCGGGCCTTGATGCCGGCCAGTTCCCCGTCGGCAAAGCCCATGAAGGGCAGCGCGTCGGGGGATACATCCATGCCGCCGAGTTCTTCCAGCACCTTGCGGGCCTGCGGGCCGACCACAGCGATCTGGGCGTATTGTTCGGTGACATTGGCGGTGTAGACTTGGAAATCCCACCATTCCGTCTGCAACCATTCCTCCATCCAGGCATGCACGCGGTCCGAGCCGCCGGATGTGGTGTGGCACAGGAATTCATCCCCGGACAATCGCGCAACCACGCCGTCGTCGAACAGGAAGCCGTTCTCGTTGCACATCAGCCCGTAGCGGCATTTGCCGGGTTTCAGGCTGGACATCATGTTGGTGTAGATCAGGTCAAGGAACCGCGCCGCGTCCGGCCCTTTCACCAGAATTTTCCCCAAGGTGGAGGCGTCGAGCATAGACACACCGTTCCGGGTGTTCAAAATCTCGCGCGTTACCGATTGTTCGACCGTTTCGCCGTCGCGGGTATAGGTGTAGGGGCGGCGCCAGTCGGCGACCGGCTCCCAGACCGCGCCGTTGGCGTCGTGTCAGGCGTCCATCGGGGATTTGCGGGTGGGCTTGAACAGTTTGCCGCGCGCCTCTCCGGCGATGGAACCCAGCGAAATCGGCGTGTAGGGCGGGCGGAAGGTTGTCGTGCCGACCTGCGGGATCGGGGCGTTCAGCGCGTCGGCCAGAACGGCGAGACCGTTGATATTCGACAGCTTGCCCTGATCCGTCGCCATGCCGATGGTGGTGTAGCGTTTGGTGTGTTCGACGCTTTCATACCCTTCCTGCGCCGCCAGCCGGATGTCGGAGACCTTCACGTCATTCTGGAAATCCAGCCAGCTTTTGGAGCGCAGCCTGTAGGGTGCGTTGGCGGGCATGGACCAGACGGGGAGCATGGGTTCCTCGGTCGGCGCGGTGGCCATGGGCGGCGTGTCGGGAACGGGGGTGAAGCCTGCCTGTTCCGCGGCGCGGCGTCCGGCCTCGACAGCGTTTTGCAGGGCGGCGGTCGCGTGCAGATCACCCGAGGCGGTGCCGGCCGTCAGCACGAAACCGGTTCCGTCATCGCCAAGCGGCGGACGGGCGGGATCGGGGGAGAACATGGCGTTTTCCGCGTCCCAGTCCAGCTTGCCGCCGCAATGGGACCAGAGGTGGACAACGGGCGACCAGCCGCCGGACATGGCGACGCAATCGCAAGCGAGTGTTTCCAGAACCTCGCCCGTGCCGTCCTGCGCGCAAATCTGCACAGCCTTGACGGATTTGTAACCTTTGACCGATGCGATGCCCTTGCCGGTTTCCACGCGGATACCCAGCGCGCGCGCCTGTTCGGGCAGGGTTCCGCTCGCCTGCGGGCGGGCATCGAGAATCACCGGCACCTCCAGCCCCGCCTGTTTCAACGTGATCGCGGTGCGGTAGGCGTCGTCGTTGTTGGTGACAACCACCGTGCGTTCGCCCGTGGCCACCCCGTAAAGCGTAACATAATCGCGCACGGCGGAGGCCAGCATAACGCCGGGCAGATCGTTGCCGGCAAAGGCCAGCGGACGTTCCAGCGCGCCGGTGGCGGTGATGATCCGTTTGGCGCGGATACGCCAGAGACGATGGCGCGGGCCGCCTGTTTCGGAGGCGTGATCGGTCAGGCGCTCATAGCCCATGGCGTAGCCGTGGTCGAACACACCGGAGCCCATCATGCGGGTGCGGATGGTGACATTCTCCATCGCGTCGAGTTCGGCCTGCGCGGCAGCGATCCAGTCGGCGGCGTTCTCTCCGCCGATTTCCACCCCGTCCACCAGCACACGCCCGCCGAGGTGCGGGGTCTGTTCCATCAGCAGGACTCTGGCCCCTGCCCGTCCCGCCTCCAGCGCCGCGGCGAGGCCGGCCATGCCGCCGCCGATAACCAGAACATCGACGTAGGCATAAAAATATTCGTAGCGGTCGGCGTCCTTGTCCGTCGGCACCGCGCCAAGCCCCGCCGATTGCCGGATCACCGGCTCGAACAGGTGTTTCCACGCCCAGCGCGGCTTCATAAACGTCTTGTAGTAGAAACCGGCCGGAAAAAACCGTGGCAGCCGGTTGTTGATCGCGCCGATGTCGAAATCGAGCGTCGGCCAGTGGTTTTGAGATTGGGCGGTCAGGCCGTCGAACACCTCGGTGGTTGTGGTGCGCTGGTTCGGCTCGAAGCGCGCGCCCTCGCCCATGTTGACCAGCGCATTGGGTTCCTCGGCCCCGCTGGCGATGATGCCGCGCGGACGGTGGTATTTGAACGAGCGACCGACCATTTTCTGCCCGTTGGCCAGCAGGGCCGAGGCCAGCGTATCGCCCGCCTGCGCCGCGAAGCGCTGGCCGTTGAAGGTGAAATAGCGGGTTTCGGAACGGTCGATCAGCAGGCCGCCGGAGGCAAGACGGGTCATTCGAAGCCCTCCCAGTCTGGTCGGCGCGCCTTGATCGTCGCGATAATAT
>WFTU01000053.1 GCA_015485375.1 Paracoccaceae bacterium
GGTTGTTGCTGATCGTCAGGGATTTGGAATTCAAACCGGCCAGAGGCAGGTAGGAAAGTCCGTCAGCGGCATCGATCTTGATGAGCATCGAGCGGCCAAGTTGCTTTGCCATGGTTAGGCTCCTTCTTTGGGAAAGGGGCGCTTCACAGCGCTCCGGTCACGGCCTTGCCCAAGGGCCGGATATGGGCGTCAGGAGTCGATATACGCGCGGTAGACCGCGACTCCTGTATATGATTTTCCGTCGGCGTTCCGCGCAATCCGGGATGTTTGCTCGACAAGCTCCACCAGCGTATGCGCGGCGAGCGTGACGCTGCTTTCGGATCTGTGCAGGGCCGCGCGGATAGCCTCGATAATCTGGCCGGCCTCGACAGATCCGGCAACCGACCTGGAGTGCACTTCCAGCGAAACAGAAACATATGACGCAAGCGTTCCATCAGTATCTTCGGGTGAGACCTCGACCCCGCCAAACATGATCAGAGGATAGGTCGCGCCCTCCGGCGCCTTGTCATATACCCGCGCGCCGACTAGGGCGTATACACCCGCATCCGCAACCAGTGCGGCGCGCAATCCCTTCTGCAGATCCAGTCCGTATCCGTCAGCCATTTGCCACCCTCTTCGCCGCCTTGTTTACGGCCCGCTTCAGTCTGCCTTTGATGCGCTTCGACAGATATGTCGCCGCGGGGTTCAGAAACGGCTGAGCAGCCATGCCACCGGAAACGGATGCGGGATCACGCCCGCCTTCAACCGTTCTCGCCTGAATAATCGATCGCTTTTCATCGCTGCCGGCCGTGACGCGCGCGGCCATGCCGCGGTCCTCGATGGTAACCTTGATTGTCGATTTCAGATCACCGGTGTCAACGGGCACAAGCTGGCGGGCAATTGTGGCCAGTTCGTTGCCGGACTTCTTTACCATTTTCGCAACATCTGCCTCGACTTCGTCGGGAAGACGACGGAGCTTCCGCGCCAGGCGCTTTGCCCCGACCACCTTCACGTCGCAACTCCGCGCTCGCAGAGCAGCTCGATCAGGTTTTTCTGCCGGTTCACCTGCACAACACTCCTGATATTCCAGACCGCCCCGCGTATCGTCACCCGATCAGCCCCGGTCAAACCGGCGGCGGCCGAGGAGTAACGGATCCGCAGCGTTCCGGTCGCACCACTTTCCACCGCCCCGGAATTGATGCGCTCTTTGCCTGTTGTCTCGCGAAAATCCGCCCAGCGTGTGAAAAGGGCTTCCCACGCACTATGCGGCTGTCCATAGGCGTCGATCGCCTCGGCGTTCAGCCGCTCGAAGACAGCGCGCTCGCGAAACTTGCCGGCGCTAGCCATACCACTGCCCCCGATATGCTGACAGCAGCTCGTTGAAACCCAGTGGTGCCTCCTGAAGTCTGGCCTCGCCGACAGCCTCGCGGTTCTCGTACCAGTGGCCAACCAGCATCAAAAGCGCTTGCCGGATCGGCTCCGGTACATCCGTGGCCGCATCGCCATAGCCGGCGGTAAATTCCACACGGATAGCATCATCTCGCGACTGGGCACTCGGCCATGCCTTCCCGCTCTTGGGCTTAACAACCGCCCATTCATCGACGGACATCAACTCAAAATCCGAGACCGTCGCCGTCTGGAGCGTTCCGCTGGTGTCGTAGTATTTCACGGATGTCAGGCTCTGGACCGGGTGCATGCGGATATCGACTTCACCCGGGTTGATACCCACCCAGCGAACCCAGGACTGCGTGATCATTGCTTTCCCCAATACCCCGCTTCCGTCCACAAACTCGACAGCAGCTGAAATCATGCGGGACAGAATGGAATCGCTGTCGCTATCGTCTATACGCAGCTGCTCCTTCACCTCCGTCAAACTGATCGGTTCGACCGCCGGTGGAGTGACACGGACCAGCGACTGATATTCCTGCAAGGACATTCCGGTCTACTTCACGGCTTTTTCGCCGGTGCGGCCCTTTACGGCACGCTCGGCTTTTACCTTGCGAACCGGCTCGGCGATGCCCGCCTCGATCAGGCGCTGCGCTTCCTTGCCCTCGATCTCCAGCTCGTCACCGGTATTGCGGATAACGTTCGGGCCGGACATATGTACAAGCATCCTGACTTTCATGGTTTTCATGATTTCTCTCCGGCGTTCAATTTCGTGAAAAGCGGGGCCCGAAGGCCCCGCTAGGGTAGTTCAGGCCTATACGGCCATGATCAGGTGTTTGACCGCTGCGGTGTCGCCGAGCTCGCCGTCAAAACGGACATAACCGGTCACGCCGAAGCCCGGATAGAAATCCTTGTCCTGCAGGGCGCCGACCACCGGGTCACCAACCTTGCGCACAAAGTACTTGCCGAAATCGCCGTACACGATCGGCTTCGTTGCCGAACCGATGCTGGCCATCGCCTGGTTGACGGAGTACGGGATGCTGACCGCACCGACACGCATGCGGCCGGAGCCGTCGGGCGCTTCGGTGATCAGGTAATTCCCCTGACCGTCTTTCAGCTTGCGCAACGCCAGCAGGGTGCTGTCGTTGAACATGATCCGCGCCTTCGGCGACATACGATATGCCGGGTCGATCGAGTGCACAAAATCGAGGATCTCGTCCGCCGTCACCGCGGCATTCGACGCGGTCGTTTTACCGGCCGACGTGGCGGTGACAATTCCGTTCGGCGCACTCGAACCGGAACCGGTCGTCAGCTGCGTATTGGCCAGACGACCCAGACGTTCGCCGAGCAGATCACCCAGCAGCTGTTCGAAAGCGAAAACCGAATCCTGCGTAAGTTCCAGAGAAACCCGCAGCCATTCGGTATTGAACGAATATGCGTCGAGCGTTTTCTGCCCGAACACCGCGTCCGCACCGCCATCATCAGTGAAGGTGGTGCCTTCCGTACTGGCCACACCGGTCTTCGCGGTATCATTCACAGTCGGCAGCTGGATGGAGGTACCGCTTTCGGTCATGATCACGGTACAAACATCCTCGTCGTACATCGGACCCCAGGCCGCCATGGACTTGATCAGGATGGCCTGCATTTCCGTGGGCACCGTGTAGCCGCCGGCAGTGTTGGTGCCAGTCGTCTGTGCACGCTGCTCGATCTCGGCATAACCGGCCTGCAGGACAGCGCGTTCTTCGGGCGACAGCATACCAACCTGACCCGCAGCACGCATATACAGATGGAACGCATCGCGATACGAAACAGCCTGATTGCCATCATCATTACCGCGCGCCTCACCTTCGGGCACCGGGCGACGCGAGGTGTCGATCTCGCGGCTACGCTCCTCGGCACGCTGCAGAGCCTCGAGGCGCTCGAGGCGTTCCTCGAGCTTGCGGTGCTCGGTCATCATTGCGTCGAATTCACGCTCGATATCGGCGGCGCGCGCTTCATCTGTTTTGTCGGTGATTTCGTCGAGTTTGGAACGGGCTTCTGTGGCGAGGTTCGCCATCTTCTCCCGCAGTTCTTTGATCTCAGACATCTGAGGCTCCTTCTAAGGGACTGGACGCCTCACGGCGTTCGGTCAAAGCGCTTGCCCAAGGCGCGATGAAAAGGGCTAACAGCGGGAGCCGCTGCTATTCGAATCCGTGGAACCGTGCCTTCATGGCCAGCCGCCGTTTGGAGTTGCCGCTCCGGCTTTCTTTCCTGAACGCTTCCAGCGACCGAAGCCCGATCTCGGTGCCCTCGTAGGCCGGGGTGGTAACAATCGAGACATCGTACAGGGTTGCTTCTTTGATGGTCCGCTTCGGGATATCGCCGCTTTCATCCCACTCCTGCACGGTCGGCGCGAACGCAAAGGACATTTTGTCGAGATCCCCGCGGCGCATTTTGGGAATGATGAGGGCAACGTCGGGATCTGCAGGGTCGAGCTCGCTCTCCATGTAGAGACCGTGATCGTCCTCCCGCAGCACAAGCGTGCCGGAACGGGTGCGGGCAAGGGGAAGACCCTCGTGGTTGACCAGAAACACCACATCATCGCGCCCGATCGCATCCTTGAATGCCCCGCGCTCGATCATCTCATCGAACCACCCGCCGATGTTGGTCTCCTGACCAAACACAGCGGCATATCCTGAAACCTTGATGGTGTCGTTTTCCTCCCGCATCTCCACCGGGACACCGAAGCGAATTTCCTTGTCCATTGTCATTCTCCGTTCTTTGGGTCTGATTGCACCGAAATCGGTACTGTGGCGCCCTGGATCATTAGTTGGCCACCCTCGTCCATTGACGGGAGGTTCTCGAGATCCCGTACTTCGTTCGGGGTGCGGATCCCGTTCTGGATCGAGGCCGCATGTGCCTCCATGCGCGTTTTGAAATCGCCACGCAGCAGACCGTCGACGTTGAATTTTACAAACATCTTCGAATTCCGGCCAAACAGCTTCAGGTTCATTTCCTGCTCGGCCTGCTCGACCCACCGTTTGATTGTATGTTTTACGAAGTGCAGATCCTGCTGCTCGCTGTTCGAAAATGTACCGTTCGTCAGATCCTGCAGGAATATCGGCGGGATGGAGTAAATGCGCGCAATCTGCTCGATGATGAACCGCTGCAATTCGACCAGCTGCATCTCGTTCGCCTTGAATCCGATCTGCTTGAGCTCGTGGCCGGCCGGCATTGCGAGAACCTTACGGCCTTCTTCTTTGGCGGTTGCAATGGCCTTTGCCACATCGTCGGCTGCGCGCTGCGCACCAACGCCTGACTGAAACGGCCCCTGAAGCGAGAGAGGCGGCACACCCCCGTTCTTGAATACATCGGCACCGTAACGCATCGAGGCAATCGCGAGGCCGATAACATCCTTGCTTGTCGCGATCGGACCATAATGGCCAACGCCATCAGCCTTCAGCATAAACGGCAGATCGATAACCTCCGTCGAATCATAGACTATCGCCTTGCGCTGACCGCTGCCTTTTACCTCGTATGTTTTGCGCCCGCCTTTTGAAACTACCGTCAAGGTAGATGGATCAATCGGATAGATATTGACGATCCGACCAGCCTTGTTGCGCTCGATATACGACACGAAACGGCCGCCGGTAAAAAGGCGCTCGAAACCGTATTTTCGCCACTCGAACGAAGACATGCCATCATTCACCGCGCCGGACAGCAGGCTGGCGATACCCGTTTTTACCCGAACCCGCTCCCCTTTCGACGTTTTGTAAACATGCAATGGAAGCCCCGCGAGCGTTCCGGAAAGAAACTGCACGGCGGCCCACACGGCGGGAACGCCCAGGGCGTTGTCGTTCGTCACTGTGATGCCGGACGCCGAAGGTGACACAATCCCGAACAGGTCCAGAAGCCTCGGATCAGATTGGGGAACACCTTCGATCGCGCGGGCTTCGCGCTTTTTCCGTCCAAAAATGCCCATTTACTATCCCTTCATCCGCCGGCCATGGAAAACTCGGGGTTTTCCCATGGTGATACCGGTTCCGGAAACTTCGACCGGCAGGTTGCAACACCCACCGACATGGCCTGCGAAACCATTCCGTCAATTCTTCCGAAAGCATTCGGCTTGTCGAACATCCTGTGCCCGGTTCTGTTCTCGGCATACACGACGCTGGAGGCCATGCTGTCGAGCAGCGGGTTGTGATCTATCAGGATCCGCTGCTCGTAAATTGCCGCCTCGAGCTTGTTGATACTGTCCGGCATCCACAGGTAAACTTCCTGCTCGCCATCCGGTCTGGTTTTGTCCTTTTCCAGAATTCGTTTCTGGAACCCCTGCGGGTGAATCGTCATCGGCAATATCGCACCGATATCTGTCAGATGCTCGCTCAGGCGCTCCAGACCGTACTGGTCACACCCGATTTCCACCGGTTCGTATCTCGCGTTCAGCGAGGCCAGGGCGTCCGCGAGCCATGAATACTTCAACCTGTCTCCGGGCACCGCTTCCATAAAACCCTGATCTCGCCACAGCTCGTAAGGAGCCTGATCTGAATCAGCCCTCTGTTTGAGCGTCCCGGCTGGCGTCCAGAACCATGTCTTTGACACAAACCTTTCCGCGTCTCGCGTCGCATCCGTTACCCAGGTAAGCGTGAAGGCCGTGAAATCCCTTGTCTGCGAAAGGTCGAGGCCGCCGTAGCATGGAAATTCCGACAGTTCGTCAGTATCGATGCTCGAACCACATGCCATCCACGCCTCGCGCTTGATCGCCGCCGTCAACGACTGCGTCCATTCGCAGAAATGAAGCCGCGCGATCCCGTTGCGCTTCCCGGGGATCATCCTCGCCTGCTCTACAACCCCTTCCAGATATTCGCGCGTTACCGTCACATCGAGCAGCGGGTTTGCCTTCACCCAACACCCCGGATCTGTTTCCCAGTTGTCGCCCTCGTCAAGGGAACATACGAACGAGAACGTCGTGTCGTCATCGACAACACCCGCAGCAACATTCACCGCGTGGATGTGTTCTTCGAAACAAATCGAATTTCTGTCCGTGCCGGCATTCGTCGTCATCGCCAGCAGCGGCTGTTTTCTGAACTTGAACCCGCGCTCCAGCATATCGATGGTATCGCGGTTCGGGTGCTCGTGGACCTCGTCGCACAAAGCGCCATGCGGGCGTGGTCCTGACTGGCTCTTTTCATTGGAGATCGGCTTGAAAAACCGCTTGTCACCATTTTTGCCGATGTATGTCAGTTGCCAAACCGGGTTCATCCCCTGACTGGAAATCCTCTTTGACAGGACCGGAGACTGGTCTCGCATCGCCACGGCATCGCGAAACATCACCATTGCCTGATCTTTTTTCGCCGCGGCAGCATAAATCTCGGCTCTGGACTCGCCATCCGCTACCAGCAGATAAATACCGATCCCGGCAAGGAACGGGCTCTTGCCGTTTCCTTTCCCTTCCTCGTCGTAAAACCTCCGGAAGCGGCGCAGGCCTGTCGCCTTCCACTTCCACCCGAATAGCGATCCGACGCGAAATGCCTGACTCGGATGTAACTCGAAAGGAATTCCCTCGAACTGGCCTCCGTTCAGTCGCAGGTTTCGCGGGAAAAACCCGATAGCCCGCTTGGCCGCATCAACATCCCAGAAAAGCCCTCTTGATGGGCCTTCTTCCAGATCCTTCAAATGGCGCGACGCCGCGTTTCTGACATGCGGACCAGCCACGATTTTTCCAGCTACAACATCAGATGCCCATGCCGTTACCGGATCCGCCTCGAAATCAGGTGAAATCATCTTCACCAGGGAAGTTGAAAGCCATCTGGTTCTGGTTGTTCAACCCCCGCTCCGCAGCTGGCGTCATTCCGAACTCGTTGGCCAGCCCGCGGATCTGCCGAAAGGTCTCGTTCAGTTGGGCAACCTCTGGGCGGCTTTTCTCCTGCTTGCCGTTTCTGGTTTCCGTGACATAGGTCTCGCCATTCTCTGCGAGATCCTTGCGCAGCTCCTGGTGCCGAGCAATAGCAAAGCAGAGCTGCGACAACATGAAAGCCGTGACCTCGTTGAGCCGGTTACGGGTCGGGTGGCTAAGAGGCGGCGCGATCGCATCCCACACCCTTTGCACATCCTGCGGCATTCCGCGGGGCTTCAGCTCCTTAGCGCGTGACCGCGCATATTCCTCGAAATCACCGCGATCGACATCGTCCTTTAGCGGGACAACGTTCTGGCTGGCAGGCTTGCGTCCTTTCATTGCAAATCCTTCCTTCCAAACAACAGGTGGCTTTCTGTCTCCAATTCAAACTCGCTGTAAATTTAGTGTTGTGTGCCGGTCCGCGAGGGCCTCTATTTTAGCGATTTGACCACCCCCCCCCATCACAGGACGGCTGGGTTCTACCGGTTTGCCGGGTGTTTCGGGTCTGTTGGCCAGCCGTTTTCACCCTTAACCAAGCTATATCCACGCACCTCTTCGGATTGCAGCACACCGTCATGGCAGCGCTTGCATGATGCTTCCAGATTTCCCTGATCGAAGAAAAGGGAATGGTTACCCTTATGTGCTTCCTTGTGATGCACCACCGCTGATCGCGCCGACTTGCGCCCGGAGGTCAGAACAACCCCGCACAGCTTGCACCGGTACCCATCACGCGTAAGAACCAGTTTTCGCAGCGCCGCCCATTCCCGCGTTTTATATAGCTTCCGGTATCGCGCCGCTTCTGGCGACCGGTGGTCCAGCCGCGTCATAGCACTTCCTTGTCTGGTTGCAGGGGCAGGACTCGAACCTGCGACCTCGTGGTTATGAGCCACGCGAGCTACCGACTGCTCCACCCTGACAATAAATGAACCACCCAAAAGAAAGGCCCGATCCGGAGTTTTCTCTCCGTCGGGCCCATCTTTGGAATATGCAGAAGGTACGGCCGATTCGCGGGGATGGCAAATACTATTTCAAAATTTCCCGTCCGCGGCCGCATCCGCAAGAATGCCGAGTGCCATTCGCAACACCTCTGAATGACGGGCGGCATCATGACCATCGCGACTGAACCCGTCCCGCAGGAACCGTCCCTCGCAACAAACATGGAAGCAAACGTCCCGCGCCTCGACCGGCAGCAGGCGCCAGATCCGGCTGAACCGCTGCAACGTCGCGATCCTGTTTTCCGTGCCGGCCGGATTACTGGACGTATCCACCCGATCCTGCGACATATCCATTGACGGGCTGCGCCCCGTTTCCTCCCATGCCTCGAACAGCTTCATGCCGGCGGCACACTCGGCGACAGACACAACGCCGGCCTTGTGCATGACCTGAAGCGGGTGCAGCTCGCGCACGCGCTGCCTGCCGTTCGCATCACCATCAACCGCCTCGCGCTTCAGCACACGCGGCGCACGGGCGCCCGGGACAGGCCTGTCGGCAACGGCACGCGCATTGCGGCGGACCTTCGCCTCACTCGCCGCCAGTTCGCGACACAGGGCAACACCGCCCGTCCGGCTCTCGGGCCGCAAACCGAAATGCGTCGGCGCCCCAAGGTCATAGTCATGATTACGCGACGTCCCGACAATCACGGCGCCCGTCATCGACAATGCGGCTGGTTTTCTTCTGGCTCTGGGCATTTTCATCCTTCCTTGCTGCTCGTTTTCTATATTTGGCGCTTCGCCACAACATCACCACTACATATGGTTATAGTGATAACCCTGTTTTCCTGTTTGGGAGGGTAATCCTCCCTGATATTTCTATCCTCCCTGAAAATAGTGATCGTTAACCCGTTGATAATTCGAAGTTAAAAACCGAATGCGGGAGGCTAGGGAACGTAGGGAGGACGATTTGGCCCTCACGCGTGAGTCCTCTTTCCCGCCTTCCGGCACCCTTTCCCCTCGCGCACATGCGTAGGTAAAAACTGCCTCCCTAGCCTCCCTAGCCTCCCATATTGGCGCGCAACCATCTGATAACACTCACCTTTCCCCGCGCCCCTTTTGTGCGTCCACCCTCCCGATTTGGGAGGGCTACCCTCCCATTCTTCGAATGGATGAACATCGGGTGCGGGATCGGGCCAGCCGGCACCTGCGCCTCCAGCGGTAGATGAAAACATGGAGCAGTCGGATATCCGCCCGCAGCGATCAGCTCTTGCCATAACGCGCCTCCATCTCGATATCGTCGCGGCGCTTGCGGAACATGTCGGTCAGCCGGATCCCGCGATAGCCCGACACGCTGGCCTTGTGCTTGGAAAACAGCAGCCCGGATCGCGGCTCCCGCCACTTGCCCGCCTTGTCCGACAGACGTCTGGCAACCGTCGTGTCCTTCCAGGGCGTCTCGCCGCGCTCGCGCTGCCAGAACTGGAACGCCTCGACCAGATCCTTGCTGCGGGTGAAATCCTGCTCGTTGCCGGTCACCTCGCAACACTGGACAAGGAAACTGTGCACCGGATCGCTTTCCTCTCGGAATTCCTGCGTCGCGGCAACAATCCTCTCCGGCTCCTGAAGGCCGTTCTCCAGATAGTCGATCAGACCCGCGATCAGCCAGTTGAGAATGCCGGAGCGTTCCGCCCACAACTTCTCGCCCAACTTCGGATCGCGCTCGGCCTGCGGGATCTGCACATCGAACGGGGTCAGCAGCACGCGCCGCCAGATACCGTCGTCGGTGCCGCGGATCTCCGGCTTGTGGTTGCCGCTGATCGTCAGCTTGAATTCGGGCAATACCTCGACAAAGTCCTGATTGAGCGCACGCACCAGTATCGGCTCGCCGCCCGTCAGCTCCTTGATGACACTTTCCTTCAGGGGCGCACCCTGCTCCGGTTCCGAGGCGCGCACCATCCGCGCGCCCATCAACGGCACCAGGTCCGGTGTGGCCTCGGCGCCGGAGCGTTTCGAGGATCCGGTCAGCGATTCAATCTTCGCCGTCGCGGCGTAACCGTCGAGCATTCTGGACATCAGATCGACCAGCACGGATTTGCCGTTCGCACCCATCCCGTACAAAAACACCATCTTCTGGTCCCCGATCAGGGCGGTCATCGACAATCCAAACCAGCGCTGCAGAAATGCGCGCATATCCTCTTCCGGCTGGATCCGCGCGAGAAAGGCATCGAACTTCGGGCAGGTCGCGTCTGGATCATACTCCAGCTGCATCGCTTTGGTCAGGCGCAGCGCCCGATCATGCGGCACCATGGATACCTTGGCGATGCCGTCGAAATCCGAACACCCTTCCGCGCGCAGCTGGCGACGGGCGTCCTCGTCAACCTCGAACTTCAGCACCCCGGACAGCGTGTTGACCAGCAGCGGATCAGCATCGAGCGCCTCATACGGGCAATGCAGGTTGATCTCGCCCTGCTCGACCATGTGTTTCATCGGCGCGGCGTTGCCGGCGTTTTTCGCGTGTCGGTGATGATCCCGCTTCTTCTGTCCCAACAGCGCCTCGAGGCTGGAGATGGCAGCGCTTTTCGAAAGTAGCAGCTGATGCCGCTCTTTCTGCTCGTCCGTCATTTTCTCGATTTTGTCCAGCGCGCGCAATTCATCCACGATGGCGCGCTTTTCGGCCAGCTTGTCCATCTGCCTCTCGTCCAGCACCAGATGCGGGATCTCGCGCTTGATAAGCCCGGCCACGCCCTGCGCCTTGCGGCGGACCTCGACCCCGTCGGGATCCTTGGCCCACATTACGCCGTCCCAGCAAAACCAGCCAACGCGCGGCACAAACAGCAGATCGGCGCCGAAATGGATAAAAAACCTCTGACCGTTACCATAATCGTTGAGCGGCAGGTCCGCACAAGCCTTTACCGGCCCGTCATCATCCGCTTCGGGAGAATCGGCAGGCGGGCCTTCAGGCGGGGTGCGGGGTTCATCAGGCGCAACCGCATCCGGATCCGGCGCAATCGTCTCGGCCTCCGTCATGATCTCGCGCACCTTCTCGACGTTATTATCCGGCATCCGCCACTCCCATCAGAATATCGTTCAGGTCGACCCCTTTTCCGGGGTGCACAATCTGCGCCACCAGACCCTCGTTCCGCGCCATCGCGCGGCGTAACCCGCTCTCCAGCTTCGCCCTCGTCATGGTCGGATTGCTGTCGCCGTCCTGGATAAAGATCAGACGCCTCACCCAGGGTGGCGGGTAAAACGCCTCCATGTCGGTCATGTCCGGCAAACCGGACCAGCGGCGGCCATCCACATGCCGCATCCGGCCGGACATATTGCCCAGATCGATACCGGCCCAGTACATGGCGCCGGGATAGGTATCGGCCACCATGGCCGACAGGGTGGTTTCGATCCCCTCGCCCATGACCAGCACCTCGGACTGCAGCGCGCCGGTCAGCCGGATCGCACATCCCTTCTTCGACCCGCGAACCTTTTTCGCATCGAGCACACGGCCGTCGGCCGCCACGATCCGCGCCTTGCCATTCGGCTGCTCAGGATCCAGCCACGTCTGATGCACCGCCGACAATCTCCCGTCCGGCCGCTGTATCGCGGCAATCATGCAGGGTCCGGTATGAACGTGGACCGGCTTGCGGCCCTCGATATGGTAGTATTTGTGCCGCCAAATTTCACGCAGGCACAGCGGCAATCCGTCAACATCGATCGCCCGCTTTTTCAAATAATAGGAAACGTGGGCAAGCGTTCCGGCGGCCGCTTCAGACCAGATATGCTTCGCCGCCCGGATCGCCGCTTCGCGATACCGGCGCGCCTCCGCCTCGCTTTTCCGTCTTGCTTCCTCGGCGCGGCGCGCACGGCGCCGTTGTTCTTCCGGCGATATCGCGGCACTCGCCTCGCCACATAAAAACGACAGGGCGGATTTGAAATCGCAACCCTGCACCAGCTCGACCAGCTTTATAC